>NZ_JAPVZE010000004.1:0-151771 GCF_041432205.1 Streptococcus sp. 27098_8_51 | reverse complement strand
GACTTTCTTTTTAAATCGCATTCTTATCAAGACCAAGTTTACGTTGAACAAACTTGACGATTTCGACGATAAGTATCATTGAGAAGCTTCCAGCTAGAACAATACCCCATTGCGACAAGTCTAGTTTGGTTACGTGGAAGATACCTTCAAGCGGTTCTACAACGATTGTTGCCATCAAGAGAATGAAGGATACCAAGATAGACCAGTTGAAGGTCTTAGACTTGAATGGTCCGACTGTCAAGATGGATTGGTAAACAGACTTGACGTTGTAGGCATGGAAGAGCTGGATCAAACCAAGTGTTGCAAAGGCCATGGTGAGGGCATCTGCGTGAATAGCATGATTGTCACCCACGTGAACTGGGTAAGCAATCGCAAGGCCATAAACACTCATAACAATAGCTGCTTGGAGTACACCTTGATAAATGATAGAACTCAAAACACCACCTGAGAAGAAGCTTGCCTTGCGTCCACGTGGTTTGTGGGTCATAACACCTGGCTCAGCTGGTTCGACACCAAGGGCGATAGCTGGGAAGGTATCGGTTACCAAGTTGATCCACAAGAGATGAACTGGCTGCAAGACGTCCCAACCAAACAAGGTTGATAAGAAGATAGTTAATACTTCAGCAGTATTGGCAGAAAGTAAGTACTGAATAGTCTTTTGAATGTTTGAGAAGACCTTGCGTCCTTCTTCAACTGCGACGATAATGGTCGCAAAGTTATCATCTGCAAGAATCATGTCAGAAGCCCCCTTAGAAACCTCTGTACCAGTGATTCCCATACCGATACCGATATCGGCTGTTTTCAGAGCTGGCGCATCATTAACACCGTCACCTGTCATAGCAACAACCTTACCTTGTTTTTGCCAAGCCTTGACGATACGAACCTTGTGTTCTGGAGATACACGCGCGTAGACAGAGTATTGACCAACGACTTTTTCAAATTCTTCATCAGAAAGTTCGTTGAGTTCAGCACCAGTCAAAACATGGTCTTCCGAGTCATTTTCGTCGATAATTCCCAAACGTTTGGCAATAGCTTCTGCTGTGTCTTGGTGGTCACCAGTGATCATGATTGGACGGATTCCCGCTTCCTTAGCGACACGAACAGCTTCTGCTGCTTCGGCACGTTCAGGGTCAATCATTCCAATCAATCCAGTAAAGATCAAGTTGTTTTCAAGCTCTTCAGAAGTAAGATTTTCTGGAATACTGTCGATAGTCTTATAAGCACCTGCAAGGACACGCAAGGCTTGGTGAGCCATTTCCGAGTTATTTGTATGGATTAATTCAGTGACTTTCTCATCAATCGGAGCAACATCTCCAGCTTTATCACGAGCAACACAGCGTTTCAAAAGTTGATCTGGAGCCCCCTTGACTGCCACGAGGAATTTACCATCTGGCAATGGATGAACCGTTGACATGAGTTTACGATCTGAGTCAAACGGCAATTCAGCTACACGAGGATATTTCTCTAAAAATCCTTTAACATCGTAGCCCTTGTCCAAGGCATACTGGATGAAGGCTGTTTCCGTTGGATCCCCGATCAGGTTACCTTCAGCATCAATCTTGGTATCATTGGCCAAGACAACCGAACGAAGTAGGGGCATGTCCAAGCCAAGTTCAATATCATCAGCTGAGTCATGTAGGACTGCGTCGTAGAAGACTTTTTCGACTGTCATCTTGTTCATGGTAAGCGTACCAGTCTTATCAGAAGCGATGATTTCTGTTGAACCAAGTGTTTCTACTGCTGGCAACTTACGAACGATAGAGTTTCGTTTGGCCAAAACTTGAGTACCAAGGGCAAGAACGATCGTCACGATAGCAGGAAGTCCTTCTGGAATGGCTGCAACAGCAAGCGCAACAGAGGTCATCAACTCACCAAGTGGATTTTTACCTTGAATGAAGACTCCAACTACAAAAGTAACAAGGGCAATAACCAAAATCGCATAGGTCAAAACCTTAGAAAGGTTGTTCAAGTTTTGTTTAAGTGGTGTATCCGTCTCATCCGCATCTTGGAGCATGCCAGCGATATGACCCACTTCCGTGTACATACCTGTATTGACAACAACACCAAGACCACGACCATAAGTCACATTTGAGTTTTGGAAGGCCATATTGACACGGTCACCAATACCAGCATCGGTAGCGAGTTCTACGGTCAAGTCTTTTTCAACCGGAACAGACTCACCTGTCAAAGCTGCTTCTTCGATTTTAAGAGAATTAGCTTCTAGCAATCGTAGGTCTGCTGGCACCACGTCACCTGCTTCAAGAGCAACGATATCACCTGGTACCAATTCTTTTGAATCAATCTCAGCCATATGCCCATCACGAATAACGCGAGCAGCTGGACTCGACATAGACTTGAGGGCTTCGATGGCTTCTTCTGCTTTTCCTTCTTGGTAAACACCGAAGGCAGCGTTGATGATAACCACGGCAAGGATAATGATGGCATCTGCGATATCTTCCCCACCAGAAGTTACGACTGACAAGATAGCCGCAGCAATTAGGATGATAATCATCAAATCCTTAAATTGCTCAATAAACTTGACTAGGAGAGATTTTTTCTCACCCTCTTCCAGTTCATTGCGTCCATATTCAGCTAGGCGTTGCTGTGCTTCGCTTGACGAAAGACCTTGCTCAGTAGCTTCAACTGATTTCAAGACTTCTTCGGGACTTTGAGTATAAAACGCTTGGCGTTTTTGTTCTTTTGACATATGTCTCCTCCTTGACTTTGTGTGCAAAACAAGCTCTCTTTTGGTTTTATGACAAACAAAAAGAGACATGTTAATCATAACAAGTCTCGCTGTTTAAGATAGCGCCGGAAAGAATACTTTACAGTATAAAATTCGGAATGACGACACTATCACAGGTTTCTGCCAGCTACTCCCTTGAGTAGTACTATTATATCAAAATTTGAATAATTTTCAAGGGTTTAAATCTGATGAAACAAGACTAAATTTGAATTTTCCCATGAAAACCAGTATAATGAAAACAGAATCTCAGCACTAGAAAGGAAGTCCGATGAACCAATCCATGTCAAATCTCAAGTTGGCGGAACGTGGTGCCATTATCAGCATTTCGACCTACCTCCTCTTGTCTACGGCAAAATTAGCGACTGGCCACCTCCTACATTCTTCCAGTTTGGTAGCGGATGGTTTCAACAACGTATCAGATATTATCGGAAATGTTGCTCTTCTGATCGGTATTCGTATGGCACGCCAGCCTGCAGACCGTGACCATCGTTTCGGTCACTGGAAGATTGAAGATTTGGCTAGTTTGATTACTTCCATCATCATGTTCTACGTTGGCTTTGATGTTCTTAGGGACACCATTCAAAAAATTCTCAGTCGGGAACAGACGGTTATTGACCCTCTAGGTGCAACTCTCGGAGTCGTCTCTGCGGCAGTCATGTTCGCAGTTTATCTCTATAATACTCGCCTCAGTAAGAAATCTAAGTCCAAGGCGCTTAAGGCTGCCGCCAAGGACAATCTTTCCGATGCTGTCACCTCGCTTGGGACTTCCATTGCCATCCTAGCCAGCAGTTTTAATTATCCAATCGTGGATAAACTGGTCGCTATCATCATCACTTTCTTTATCTTAAAGACAGCCTATGATATCTTTATCGAGTCTTCCTTCAGTCTTTCAGATGGTTTTGATGACCGTCTGCTAGAGGACTACCAAAAGGCCATCATGGAGATTCCAAAGATTAGTAAGGTCAAGTCCCAAAGAGGGCGGACCTACGGTAGCAATATCTACCTTGATATCACCCTGGAAATGAATCCTGACCTATCAGTCTATGAAAGTCATGAGATTGCGGACCAGGTTGAGTCTATGCTAGAAGAACGATTTGGTGTTTTTGATACTGATATCCACATCGAACCTGCTCCTATACCTGAAGACGAAATTTTGGACAATGTCTATAAAAAACTACTCATGCGCGAGCAATTGATTGACCAAGGCAATCAATTAGAAGAACTCCTTGCTGAGGACTTTATCTATATTCGTCAAGATGGAGAGCAGATGGACAAAGAGGCTTATAAGACTGAAAAAGAACTTAGTGCTGCGATTAAGGATATTCAAATCACTTCCATTAGTCAGAAAACCAAGCTCATTTGCTATGAGCTAGATGGTATCGTCCATACCAGTATCTGGCGTCGCCATGAGACTTGGCAAAATATCTTTCATCAGGAAACTAAAAAAGAAGACAAACAATGACCCTATCCAGTGGATAGGGCCTTTTTGATTATTCTACTTTAAGCAAAGACAGACTATGACGGTTTGGAAGATTTGCTTTTCGAAGCTTGTTTTGCCTCTTTTCTTGCTTGACGATTTTGTTCAATACGCCATTCTCTTTCATAGTACTTCATGATCTCATAGACCCTTTCAGGAAAATCCACATCTAGTAGAAAGATCGGGATAATTAAATCTGCTGACGGATGAAAAGGGAGAATCCTTCTCTTCAACAGAGCTAGAAAGGATTGGGATTTCACATTTTCCTTGTTTTTAAAATAGACTTCAATCCGATAAGAATCCCTATACTTCCCTCGAATCCGAGAAAAGGAAAACTCTTCTACATCTGCCCAAGCATAGAAATGACTGGGTTTCTTTGGGTTTGGTTTGTAGTAAAACCCCTCAACTGTGCATCTCAAATACTCCTTATCCAAGCTTAACAGTCTGTATGTCTGATAAATGATTACTCCAGCACAAAAGAGGACAAGCAGTATTAATAACAGACTTATCGTATGAAGTTTAGTTCCCTTTTGCGAGTACAAATGGAGATAAGAGAGAGGTAGCAAGAAAAAAAGTACTGAAGTCAAGCCAAACAAGGCATTCCAAATGATTTTCTTGGGACTACGTTTAATGACTTTTTCTTCCATTATGCCAACTCACTTAGATATTCATAGCGCTCGTATTTTTCAAGGAGTTCTTCGTTTTTCTCATCCAGTTCTTTTTGGAGAGTAGCCAGCTTACCAAAGTCAGAGCCATTTGCCTGCATTTCTTCTTCAATAGCAGCAATACGATTTTCCAAGGCTTCAATATCCCCTTCAATGCTTGCCCACTCCTGCTTTTCTTGGTAGGTCATGCGTTTCTTGTCTTCACGGACCTTGACTACTTTTTCCTTTTCTGCCTTTTGCACTTGATTGGACATCTCTGTTTCAAAGACTTTTTCATCAAGGTAGTCGGTGTAATGACCAAAGAAAGGACGAATCTTACCATCCTCAAAAGCGAGAATCTTGGTCGCTACCTTATCTAGGAAATAACGGTCGTGGCTAACTGTCAAGACAGGGCCGGCAAAGCTCTGCAAGAAATTTTCCAAGACTGTCAAGGTTGCAATGTCCAAGTCATTTGTCGGCTCATCCAAAAGGAGAGCATTTGGTTTTTCCAAGAGCAGTTTGAGGAGATAAAGGCGTTTTTTCTCTCCACCAGACAATTTCTCAATCAAGGTTCCATGCGTCGAACGTGGGAAAAGGAACTGCTCCAGCAACTCAGCGATGGAAGTCGTAGAACCACCGCTGGTCTTAACCTCTTCTGCTACTTCCTGCAGGTAATTGATAACGCGCTTGCTTTCATCTAAACCTTCAATTTGTTGAGAGAAATAGGCAATGCGAACCGTCTCACCGATGATAACTTGACCTTTAGTCGGCTCAAGACTTCCTGCGATGAGATTAAGCAGAGTTGACTTCCCGACACCATTATCCCCAACAATTCCGATACGGTCTTTGGCTTGCACCAATAGATTAAAATCTTGCAAAATGGGCTTGTTTTCATAGGCGAAGGAAACATTCTGAAACTCGATGACTTTTTTCCCAATCCGACTGGTTTCAAAGTTCATGGTCAAGTCTGTATCAGCAACGCCACCTGAAACTTCTTTTTTCAAATCGTGGAAACGATTGATACGGGCCTGTTGCTTGGTCGCACGTGCCTGTGGTTGTCTGCGCATCCAGGCCAGTTCTTGCTTATAAAGTTGTTCTTTTTTGTGGAGAAGGGCAGCGTCACGCTCATCTTGTTCAGCCTTGAGGCGAACATAGTCCTGGTAATTTCCCTGATACTCGGTCAAGCCTGCTCGGTCCAACTCGAAAATCCGCGTTGATAGTGCATCTAGGAAATAACGATCGTGGGTGATAAAGAGAACGGTCTTCTTGGAATTTTTCAAAAAAAGAGTCAGCCACTCAATGGTCGCAATGTCCAGGTGGTTGGTCGGCTCGTCCAGAAGCAAGAGGTCGTGGTTTCCTAGGAGAACTTGCGCCAACTGAACCCGTCTTCTCAAACCGCCTGACAATTCACCAACTGGAGTCGACAAGTCCTGAATACCCAGCTTGCTGAGGACCGTCTTGACCTGGCTTTCAATTTCCCAGGCTTGGAGAGAATCCATCTCTGCCATGACCCGTTCCAAATGAGCCTGCTTGTCCTCACTGTAGTTGAGCATGATTAACTCATACTCACGAATCAACTGGATTTCCTTGAGGTCGCTGGACAGAACCGTGTCCAAAACTGTCTTGCTATCATCAAAATCTGGATTCTGAGTCAAGTAGCCAATCTTGTAGTCATTCTTAGCCGAAAAGGGACTGACATCCCCATCAAAGCCAGAAACACCAGAAAGAACATCTAACAGAGTGGTCTTACCAGTCCCATTGACACCAATCAGACCAATTCTATCCAAGTCATGGATGATAAAGGAAATATCCTTAAAAACGGTCTTGTCACCAACGGATTTGCTTAGTTTTTCAACGATAAAATCACTCATTTTTTCTCCCTCAGGTAAGCATGGATAGCTTGACGATCATTTTCCAACTCTCCATCGACAATGGCAAACTCAATCTCTGTTAAAATCTCTCCCAAGTCTGGTCCTGGCTGGTAACCATATTCCTTAATCAAAATTCCACCATTAACCTGAATTTCTTTCTTGTCATGAATGGTTAAACTCTGGTAAGTTTCAGTGATAGCTTGTGGATTGACTGCTTTTCCTTGGGCCTGACGAAGATTTTCAGCCTGTAAAAGTAAATCCAAGTCAAAGCGGTAACAATCGCGCTTGCTCAGCTCTCCTTCTTCTCGTAAAACCAAAATAGTCAGCAAATCCTGAACCTGCTTAGCAAACTGGCGTGAGGTTTTCCATGCCTTCAAAAATGGCTGTGCATCTTTAATCTCCAAAGCCCACAATAGAGCTGCCCAGGCTTGTTCGGAGGATTCAAAAGTGAACTCAGTCTCCAAATCAAACAGTCTGTTGAGCTTGTCCTGGCTTCCTGCCATATCTGGAAGATAGTCATAAGCTTGACTCTCAATCATGGAAGAAAGACCAACTCGCCAAAAAGGTGCCAGCAAGAGCTTATCAAACTCAACGAAGGTGCGCTCTACAGAAATTTTCTCCAAGAGTGGCGTCAAAGTTTTCATCGCTTCAAAAGTTTCTGGCTCAAGTTTAAAACCGAGACTGGCCTGAAAACGGAAACCACGCATAATCCGCAAAGCATCTTCGTTGAAACGCTCACTAGCCACTCCAACTGCTCGCAAGACTTGGTTTTTCAAATCTTCTAAACCATGGAACAAGTCAATGATTTCACCTGTCTCATCCAAAGCGAAGGCATTGACTGTGAAATCACGGCGCTTGAGGTCTTCTTCTAGCGAACGCACAAAGGAAACCGCACTGGGTCTACGGTAGTCCACATAGACATCTTCGGTCCGAAAGGTCGTCACTTCATATTCCTCGTCCCCATCTAAAACTAAAACAGTTCCGTGCTCGATTCCGATATCGGCTGTTCGCGGAAAAATCTGCTTGGTCTCCTCTGGATAGGAAGAAGTCGCAATATCCACATCGTGAATGGGACGATTGAGGAGGGCATCTCGAACAGAGCCCCCAACAAAATAGGCTTCAAAACCTGCTTCTTTAATTTTTTCTAATACTGGTAAAGCCTTCTGAAATTCAGAAGGCATTTGCGTTAATCTCATAATAAGTGTTCTAATCCATAGACAAGCTCATGACGCTTGACAACTTCTTTGATTCCCAAATTGACCCCTGTCATGAAGGAGCTGCGATCATAGGAGTCATGACGAAGGGTCAATCCTTCTCCCTGATTGCCAAAGATAACTTCTTGATGAGCTACTAAGCCTGGCAATCGAACTGAGTGGATCCGCATGCCATCAAAGTCAGCACCACGAGCACCCGCAATCAACTCTTCCTCATCAGGCGCACCTTGCTGGATTGATGCCCGAACTTCCGCCATCAACTCAGCTGTTTTGATAGCTGTTCCACTCGGAGCATCTTTTTTCTTGTCATGATGGAGCTCGATAATCTCCACATTTGGGAAATATTTGGCAGCCTGCGCCGCAAATTGCATGAGCAAGACAGCTCCCAAGGCAAAGTTAGGGGCAATCAAGCCACCCAAATCTTGTTTACGGGAAAATGCTTTTAGTTCTGCAATTTCTTCACTAGTGAAGCCTGTTGTTCCAACCACTGGAGCAAAGCCATTTTCAAGAGCAAAGCGTGTATTTTCGTAGGCAACAGCTGGTGTGGTGAAATCCACCCAGACATCTGCTTCAAATCCAACCAAGTCAACCTTATCATTGAAGACAGGAATTCCCTGCCACTCTGACTCAGACTCAAACGGATCCAAAACTGCGACCAAGTCCAAGTCTAGATCAGCCAAGACCATCTGACACGCAGCTTGGCCCATCTTTCCCTTAAAACCGGCAATAATTACTCGAATACTCATCTCTACTCCTGTCTAAGATACAAAGCCTGTAAGAACACAAAGTGAAAATAGGAGTTCTGATCAAGGAGTGTCTACTCCTTGGAAGAACTATCTTTTTCACACAGGGTTCCAGGCGTGTTCAATTATCAAGATACAAAGGACGTTAGCTGCCCATGAAAAATAGGGAATGGCGCTGACTTTCCATGAAAGGCAAGACAGGCATCTTTTTTCAAGAGGCAGGTAGGCCGTGTTCAATTGCTAAGATACAAAGCCTGTAAGAACAATTTAGACGATTGGTGTATAGCTCAAGGCGATACTACCTTCTCCAAGGTGGGTCCCAATAACACTACCAAAGGTTTCAATTGGAATTTCAGCAGTCACACCACTCTCCATCAAAAGCTGACGCAAATCTGCTGCCTTCTGAGGAGCGTTCCCATGAATGACTGTAATACGGTAGTCCCCATCTTTTGTCAACTCTTTGATGATTTCCACCAAACGTTTGGTTGCTTTCTTTTCTGTACGAACTTTTTCGTAAACTTCAATCACACCTTGGTCATTAAAGTAAAGGATAGGCTTGATACTGAGGAGATTCCCTAAGATGGCTGCCCCATTTGACAAACGTCCTCCTTTAACCAAGTGATCGAGGTCATCTACTATAATAAAGGCTGAATTATCAGCAATTTGAATCCCCAACTTCTCCTGAATCTGGGCAAAATCATCACCTTGCTCTGCCCATTCAAAGGCACTCTCTACCATAAATCCTAGAGGGGAACTTGTGATATGGGTATCTGGAAAGGCAATGGTCAAACCTTCATACTCGTCTAACATATATTGGATATTCTGATAAAAGCCTGAAATTCCTGACGAAAGAAAGAGGCCCAAGACATGAGTATAGCCTTCATCTTTCAAGGAACTTAGAATCTCATCCAATTTGGCAATACTTGGTTGACTAGTTTTAGGCAATTCTGCAGACTGAGCCATTTTTTGATAAAATTCCTCAGCAGTCAGATTGACACCTTCAACATACTCCTCCCCATCAATATTGACAGGAATATCCAGGATAAATAGATTCTCTCTTTGCAGCGTCTTCTCCTCTAAATAGGCGGAAGAATCTGTAATGACAGCTAATTTCATGACTAAAACTCCAAATTGATCCCTGGAAGATCCAAGGCGATTTCTGTTACT
Organism: Streptococcus sp. 27098_8_51; assembly: GCF_041432205.1. Lineage (GTDB taxonomy): Bacteria > Bacillota > Bacilli > Lactobacillales > Streptococcaceae > Streptococcus. The sequence continues at coordinate 141,909 of NZ_JAPVZE010000004.1, read as the reverse complement.
TCATACGTCAAACGGTTGAGCATGTTCAAGCATGGACGTGCCAAGGTTTCGACTTCTTCTTGGTTAAATTCGCTTGGTTCGTTGACAATACGACCTTCCACGTGGTTTACTTGGGAAATCGTCCCGCTGATGACAAATTTGTCAAAGACAATCATGAAACTCAAGATAACAACAAGCGAAGTCACTTGGTTTTCTTGGTCATGTTGGAGTAACTGAAAGTTCACGTCTACCTTGGTTTCAGGAGCGCCATTTTCATTTTCCCATTCAAAGTTACGAGCATCAAAGTGATACTGGCTAACAAATTCTTGTTCTCGTTTAAGATTCATTTTTCTCTCCCATTGCTACAATTTACTATGCAATTGTACCACATTTTTATCATTTCATCTAGTTTTCTAGGCTTTAGTCAATTCCGATTTCATCTTTAACAACAGCAGCAATCGTATCTACATAGTAGTTGACTTCTTCTGTTGTAGGAGCTTCCGCCATGACACGCAAGAGGGGTTCTGTTCCACTTGGGCGGACAAGGATACGACCGTTCCCTGCCATCTCTTCTTCCATCTTTTCGATGATTGTCTTGATGGCTGGTACTTCCATGGCTTTTTCTTTCATGGCATTTTCCACTCGGATATTGACCAGTTTTTGTGGGTAAATCGTCACTTCTGATGCTAGTTGAGACAAGCTCTTGCCTGTTTCTTTCATGATTTTAGTCAATTGGACAGCTGATAATTGACCATCACCAGTTGTATTGTAATCCATCAAGATAACGTGGCCTGATTGTTCACCACCAAGGTTGTAGCCTGATTTTCTCATTTCTTCAACGACATAGCGGTCTCCAACTGCAGTGACTGCTTTGTTAATACCAGCACTCTCCAAGGCCTTATGGAAGCCAAGGTTAGACATAACGGTTGTCACGATGGTATTTTGAGCCAACTGGCCTTTTTCAGAAAGGTATTTCCCGATGATATACATAATCTTATCACCATCAACGATGTCGCCATTTTCATCGACAGCAATCAAGCGGTCACTGTCTCCGTCAAAGGCCAAACCAATAGCTGACTGGCTTTCTTTGACCACTTCTTGAAGAGCTTCTGGATGTGTAGAACCCACATTCAAGTTGATATTAAGACCATCTGGTGTCTCACCGATTACAGTTATTTGAGCTCCAAGGTCTGCAAAGATTTGACGAGCACTTGTAGACGCTGCACCATTGGCTGTATCCAAGGCCACTTTCATCCCTTCAAGAGGAGTTCCAGTTGAAACAAGGTAGCCTTCATACTTACGTAAGCCTTCTGGATAGTCCACTAAGGTTCCCAAGCCCTCAGCACTCGGACGAGGAAGGGTATCTTCGGCAGCGTCTAGCAAGGCTTCGATTTCTGCTTCTTTTTCGTCATCAAGTTTGAAGCCATCCCCTCCAAAGAACTTAATTCCATTATCAAGGGCTGGGTTGTGACTCGCAGAAATCATGACACCCGCACTAGCTCCCTCAGTTTTAACCAAGTAAGCTACTGCTGGTGTTGCAAGGACACCGAGTTTGTAGACGTGAATCCCTACTGATAGAAGACCTGCCACCAAGGCAGATTCTAGCATTTCTCCTGAGATACGTGTATCACGTCCTACAAAGACTTTAGGGGCTTCCGTTTCATGTTGACTAAGAACATAACCACCAAAACGTCCTAATTTAAAGGCCAATTCTGGCGTCAGTTCTACGTTTGCTTCTCCACGGACTCCATCGGTCCCAAAATATTTACCCATGTTGTTAATCATCCTTTTCTACTTTTTTATTTATTCTTGTTTAGACGAGTCTGGTTTTGTTTCTGAACTCGTTGAAGACGAGCTGCTAGTCGAGGATCCTGTTGACGAGGTTGTTGACGAGTTACTTGAACTAGACGTTGCTGTTTTTGTTGTAATTTTCATAGTTGTGTCAAACGGCATAATGACGCTTGGTAAGACATTTCCATTTTTATCGACTGCTTGTAGAGGAACAGAGGACGAGTAGTTTCTAGTTATCCGTTCACTCGTCGGTAAGATGGCAATGACACGATCTACTTTGGAGAGGGTTTCCTCATCACTAATAACCGTTACTTTTTCATCTGATACAGTAACTGTATCGATTTTCACGCGAGAATCAATCTGACTAGGATCAATCTCCGGCACAACAATGACATTGTCTCGTTTTGCTTTTTTACCGACCTTCACTGTTATCTTTTGCGGTGTCGCAACAGCCGTCAAACCGCTCGGAAGATTTTCAATGGTTAGAGGAACTTCGATGGTTCCTACACTGGCATCAGAAAGATCAGCCGTCACCTTAAATTTGCGGGTACTTTCCTGCATCTCACTCGCCAAAGCAACTCTGTTTGACCCTGTTAGAAAGACCGTCACCTCAGATGTAAAACCACTGATAAAATACTGATCGCTGTCATACTGAATATCAATTGGGACATTAAGAACTGTGTTTGTATAAGTCTCCGTCCGCACCTGTCTGGCACTGTTGCTATTCTGATAGTTTGTCAATGTTGCATAGATAAAGAGAATGCAGGCGAAAAAGAAGGAAGAAATGATGTATAGACTATTTTTTCTCATGTTTCAATCCTCCTAGCAAGCGCTCTTTCAGACCTTGCTTTTTCTCTGATTTTGGAAGTAAGATTCTTCTCAATTCAGATTCAAACTCTTCCAAGGTCAAATCGTGCTTAAAGACTCCATTATAGGTGATGGAGATTCCACCTGTTTCTTCCGAAACCACAAAGGTAAGAGCATCTGATACTTCCGACAAACCAATCGCCGCCCTGTGACGCGTTCCAAACTCCTTGGAAATTCCGGTATCTTCAGTCAAGGGTAGATAGGCTGAAGTTACAGCAATCCGGTCTTCCTTGATAATGACAGCACCATCATGCAAGGGAGTATTGGGAATGAAAATATTGATAAGCAATTCAGCCGAAATTTTAGCATCTAAAGGAATCCCTGTCGAGATGTATTCCTGCAAGGTTCTCACTCGCTGAACCACTACAAGCGCCCCAATCTTACGAGGACTCATGTATTCAACTGATTTCACAAATGCACGAACCATCTGTTCTTCCGCACTGATAGGGGCATTGGAGAAGAAATCAGTAGCCCGGCCCAATCGCTCCAAACCAGTCCGAATCTCTGGTGAAAAGATAACCACCGCTGCAATCACCCCGTAGGTGATGATCTGATTGATCAACCAGGAAATAGTTGTTAAACCAATCATATTGGAAAGAATCTGGGCTAGAATAAAAACTAAGACTCCACGGACCAATATCATAATCTTGGTGCCTGCAATAGCTTTAGTAAAATGATATAAAATACAAGTCACAATGAGAATATCAATCAGATTGGTGACTATACTCCAAGGACTTGAAAACAAACTCGTCCAGTATTGCAAATTGGATAATTGTTGAAAATTCATCCTTGGCCTCCTCCCTGTCAAAACACTTTACTCATCATTATACCATTTTTTGCCCATTTTTTCCCTATCCTACCTCATTTTAAATTAAGCAAAAATATGATAAAATAAACTGATTAGAAAAAACAAAGGAGAAATCATGTCTCAACTCTATGATATTACTATTGTAGGTGGTGGTCCTGTTGGGCTCTTTGCTGCCTTTTACGCCCACCTACGCCAAGCCAAAGTCCAAATCATCGACTCCCTTCCCCAGCTCGGTGGTCAACCAGCCATCCTCTACCCTGAGAAGCAAATCCTTGATGTGCCAGGTTTCCCAAACTTAACTGGGGAAGAGTTGACCAATCGCTTGATTGAACAGCTAAACGGTTTTGAAACACCTGTTCACCTCAACGAAACTGTTCTTGAAATCGAGAAACAAGATCAAGGATTTACCATCACAACCAACAAGGGAAGCCACCTGACCAAAACAGTCATCATTGCCATGGGTGGTGGTGCCTTTAAACCGCGTCCGCTCGAACTAGATGACGTCGAAAATTATGAAAATATCCACTACCACGTTTCCAACATCCAGCAATACGCTGGTAAGAAAGTGACCATCCTTGGTGGTGGGGACTCAGCAGTAGACTGGGCTCTGGCTTTTGAAAAGATTGCCCCAACTACTCTCGTTCACCGCAGAGATAATTTCCGCGCCTTGGAACATAGTGTGCAAGCCTTACAAGAATCATCTGTGACCATCAAGACACCGTTCGTCCCTAGCCAACTCCTTGGAGATGGAAAAACACTTGACAAACTGGAAATCACCAAAGTCAAATCGGATGAAGCCGAAACTATCGAAGTAGACCATCTCTTTGTCAACTATGGTTTCAAATCATCTGTTGGCAATCTTAAAAATTGGGGTCTGGACCTCAACCGTCACAAGATTATCGTTAACAGCAAGCAAGAGTCTAGCCAAGCAGGTATCTATGCCATCGGGGACTGCTGCTACTATGAAGGAAAGATTGACTTGATTGCGACAGGACTGGGTGAAGCACCAACTGCCGTTAACAATGCTATCAACTACATTGACCCTGACCAAAAAGTTCAACCCAAACACTCAACCAGTTTATAATAAAAGAACCACGAATCAATGATTCGTGGTTTTATAATTCATCTGCGATCTTGTTGATTTTTCTGAGTCTGTGGTTGACACCACTTTTGGTCAAGGGATTGCTCAGGCTATCTGCCAACTGCTGGATAGAGTAGTCTGGATGCTGAATCCGCAACTGAGCCACCTCTTGCAAATCTACGGGTAAATTTTCCAAACCCATTCTATCTTTGATTTTACTGATATTATTGATGGTCTTCATACTAGCAGAAACCGTTCGAGCGATATTGGCTGTTTCAGCGTTATTGGCTCGATTGAGATCGTTACGAGTTTCACGCAAAATCTTGACGCGCTCAAAATTATCACGCGCTTGCATAGCCCCAATTACGATCAAGAAATCCATGATGTCCTCTGCACGCTGGAGATAGGTAACTGCACCTTTCTTGCGTTCAATAACCTTGGCGTCCAACAAAAACTGCTGAAGGAGAGAGGCCAATCCTTGGGCGTGGTCCAGATAAACAGAACTGATCTCCAGCTGGTACTTGCCAGACTCAGGATCGCGGATACTTCCATTTGCCAGAAAGACCCCACATAAGTAGGCACGACCTGCTTCTTCATCTTCTAAAATATCAGGATCGATGCCCGTCTCCAAACCAAAGAAGGAATCTGCAAGCCGCAAATCAGCTAAAAGCTCCTGCACCCTCTCATCAGTATAGACCGTATAGACACGGTTCTTGCGAAGATTGCTTCTCTGATGGTGACGAATCTCTGACTTGATGTCATAAAAATGGAGAAAGGACTCATAGAGATGCCGAGCCAACTTGGCATTTTCAGTCACGACTGACAAGGTTAGGCCAGAAGTCGAGAGACCGATACTGCCAGACATCTTGATGATGGCAGACAATTCATGACGACTGAGATGGTGTTGACCAAGAATTTCCTCTTTTACTGCAACTGTAAAACTCATTTCCGCACCTGTATAATTCGCATCAATTCATCCACAATCAAATTCCCATCGTGAAAGGCTCCTCCATTTTCCAAACGAAGGAAGTTGGATGAAATCACACGAGGCACCTGCTTGCAAAGACCAGCAAAATCATGTTCCACCTGTACCAAATATTCATCAAATCGGTTGGTATCCATGTATTCTCTAGGAACCTTTTCAATATTGACCAAGACTGTATCAATAAAAGGTCGACCTAAGTGTCGATGGAGGACTTCCACGTGGTCACTGTCTGAAAAGTACTCTGTTTCCCCACGCTGGGTCATGATATTGCAGACATAGGCGATCTCAGCCTTAGTCTCCAAGAGAGCCTGCCCAATCTCCTCAATGACAATATTGGGCAAAATCGATGTAAAGAGGGAACCAGGCCCCAAGACAATCATGTCACTCTCGAGAATGGTATTGACTACTCGACGGCTGGCTTGCGGTGTTTCATCATCCAAGGTATTGGTCACATAGACATGGTCGATCATGCCCGGATGGTCTGCAATGTGGCTCTCACCTGCCACCTCAGAACCGTCTTTAAAGACTGCATGCAGTGTCAGAGGCTGATCGCTTGATGGGTAAATTTTTCCTGTTGTATGAAAGAACTTACTGAGTAATTGCATAGCATTGTAGGTAGATCCTTGCATTTCAGAGAGCCCTGCTATGATGATATTCCCCAGTGGATGACCCGCAAAAGCTCCAGCTTCTTCAGAGAAACGGTACTGAAAAACCTTCTCATAAAATTTAGGCATATCCGACATGGCTACCAGGACATTGCGAAGATCTCCTGGTGGTGTCAGCTGTTGGATATTCTTTCTTAGCTCACCAGAAGAGCCACCATCATCAGCTACCGTTACGATGGCTGCGATATCAACATCCTTTTCTCGCAAGCTTTTCAAAATGACGGGGATACCAGTTCCTCCACCAATTACCGTTATCTTTGGTTTTCTCATGAACGGTTTACCGTTTCCTTTCTTCTGTCTTTGTCACGATGGCTTTCATTGACAGGCCAGTTTTTAGCAAGGTCCTCAGCGATTCGTTTTGCAAAGGCAACACTACGGTGCTGTCCACCTGTACATCCTACTGCAATGGTTAAAACAGACTTGCCTTCTTTTTTGTAACTTGGCAAAATGGGCTCAATCAAGGCGAGCAAGTGCTGATAAAAACTTTCAGACTCTTCATGATTCATCACATAGTCATAAACTGCTTGATCCTCACCTGTCTGATTACGGAGTTCAGGCAGGTAGTAGGGATTTGGCAAGAAACGGACATCAAAGACCAGGTCTGCATCGATCGGGATACCATACTTGAATCCAAAAGACATGACTTCGATACGGAAAGACTGGGCTTGTTCTTGGTCTGAAAATTGCTCTGCAATGGTTTTACGCAGTTCACGAGGAGTGAGTTCTGTTGTATCCACCACATTTTGACTCATGTTTTTCAAAGGTGCTAGGAGTTCACGTTCCAGCTTGATGCCATCTAAAATCCGACCATCAGCAGCTAGAGGGTGACTTCGTCTAGTTTCCTTATAGCGTGCCACCAATTCCTTATCTGCTGCGTCTAAAAAGAGGATTTTGAAGTCCAAATCGTCTTGGTTTTCCAATTCATCCAAAACTGCCTGAATCTCTGAAAAGAAGGAACGGCTCCGCATATCGACTACCAAGGCCAGTTTGTGGTCATCATCCTTGGTCTCTACCAACTGCAAAAACTTTGGCAAGAGGGCTGGCGGCATATTGTCAATAGTGAAATACCCCAAATCCTCGAAGGACTGAATGGCTACTGTTTTCCCTGCACCACTCATCCCTGTCACAATTACTAGGTGAAGTTGTTTCTTTGTCATCTATCTCTCCTTATATCAAAAAAAGTTTGGCAGAGCCAAACTTCAACTAGCTTATCCAATCTCTGCGATCACTTCAATTTCGACTTTTACATCACGAGGAAGACGTGCAACCTCTACAGCTGAACGAGCTGGAAATTCCTCTTTAAAGGCAGTCTGGTAAACCTCATTAAAAGGAACAAAGTCGTTCATATCGCTCAAGAAGCAAGTTGTTTTGACAACATGGTCAAAGTCTGTTCCCGCTTCAGCCAAAATAGCACCGATATTTTTCAAGACTTGTTCTGTCTGTTCTTGGATCGTTTCTCCTACAATTTCTCCAGTTTCAGGTAAAAGAGGAACTTGACCGCTAGCAAACAAAAGATTGCCAACGATTTTCCCTTGAACATAAGGTCCGATAGCTTTTGGAGCTTTGTCTGTATGAATTGTTTTTGCCATTTCTTTCCCTCACAATTTTTCTAATATTGCATCCCAAGCCTGATTCATCCCTGCCTTGCTGACAGATGAAAAGAGGATGAAGTCGTCACTTGGGTCAAAGTTTAATTTCTTTTTGATTGCTGATTCGTGCTTGTTCCATTTACCACGAGGAATCTTGTCCGCCTTGGTCGCAACAATGATAACCGGAATCTCATAATACTTGAGAAATTCGTACATCTGCACATCATCTGCTGACGGGTCGTGGCGGAGATCCACCAAACTGACAACCGCACGGAGATTTTCCCGAGTCGTTAGGTACTCCTCAATCATGCGCCCCCATTTTTCACGTTCCTTTTTAGAAACGCGGGCATAGCCATAACCTGGTACATCCACAAAACGCATCTTGTCATCAATGTTGAAGAAGTTGAGTAACTGGGTCTTCCCAGGTTTTCCTGATGTACGAGCAAGATTTTTGCGGTTCAACATGGTGTTGATAAAGCTAGACTTGCCGACATTTGAACGCCCTGCAAGGGCAATCTCTGGCAGTTCATCCTGCGGATAGTGGGACTTGTTTGCCGCACTGAGCAGGATTTCAGCATTGTGTGTATTGATTTCCATAGTCACCTCTAGGCTGTTTCTAGAATGGGTTTTTCCGTTCCATCAACAGCTTCTTTTGTGATGCGGACCAATTTCACATTTTCTTGACTTGGCACTTCAAACATAACGTCTAGCATGGTTTCTTCGATGATTGAGCGAAGACCACGCGCACCAGTTTTGCGTTCAATAGCCTTATTGGCGATTTCCTGAAGAGCTTCGTCGTCAAATTCCAACTCAACATCATCATAAGAAAGCAAGGTTTGGTATTGTTTCACCAAGGCATTTCTTGGCTCTTTCAAGATGCGAACCAAGTCATCGACCGTCAATTGCTCAAGAGCAGCAAAGACAGGCAAGCGCCCAATCAACTCAGGGATAATCCCAAATTTTTGAATGTCTTCTGCGATGATTTCTTGCATGTAGGAGCTGTTTTCGTCAATTGCCTTGTTATTTTGGCCGAAACCGATAACTTTTTCACCTAAACGTTGTTTAACGATTTCTTCGATGCCATCAAAAGCACCACCTACGATAAAGAGGATATTTTTAGTATCCACCTGAATCATCTCTTGTTGTGGATGTTTGCGTCCTCCTTGAGGCGGCACGCTAGCGACAGTTCCCTCGATAATCTTGAGAAGGGCTTGTTGCACACCTTCACCCGAAACGTCACGTGTGATAGACACATTCTCGCTCTTCTTGGCAATTTTGTCAATTTCATCTACGTAGATAATCCCACGTTCTGCACGTTCGATGTTAAAGTCAGCAGCCTGCAAAAGTTTGAGGAGGATATTTTCCACGTCCTCACCCACATACCCAGCCTCAGTCAGAGCTGTCGCATCTGCAATAGCAAAAGGCACATTCAAGCTCTTAGCCAAAGTCTGAGCCAAGAAAGTTTTCCCTGAACCAGTTGGACCAATCATCAGGATATTTGACTTCTGCAAATCCACATCTTCTGACTCTTCACGCGTATCGTGGAAATTGATGCGTTTGTAGTGGTTATATACAGCCACTGCCAAGGCACGTTTGGCACGATCCTGACCGATGACATAGTGGTTCAAGATATTGAGGAGCTCGATTGGTTTTGGTACTTCAGACAAGTCTGCCAAAACTTCCTCGGCCAACTCCTCCCGAATGATTTCCTGGGCCAACTCCACACATTCATTACAGATAAAGGCGTTGTTCCCAGCGATTATTTTCTTTACTTCTTCTTGGCTTTTGCCACAAAATGAGCAATAAACCATCATATCATTTTTCCTATTTGTAGGCATGATTTCCTTCCATTCTAATTTATCATTCTATCTAAAATAAGGTCATATAAAAAGCGTGGACACTGTTCACCAGATTGGTAAAAGCATTCAACCAGAGTAAAGCAGACAGTCCATAGCGCTTCTTACGAAAAGCCTGTGCTCCAGTCAAAATACAGATCACACACAAAAAAGCTGTAAAAAATCCAAATATACTGCGCTCCATTAGACTTCCTTTCTATCTCGGTATTCGATGGTAAAATCATAGTCGTTTTTCTCATCACGGGTGTAAGATTTGCTTGCGACCGTCTCAAAACGAGACAAGTCAAACTCATCAGGGAAATAGGTATCTCCCTCCACCTGAGCATGAATCTGTGTCACGATGATTTCATCTAAATACGGCTCAAAAGCCTGAAAAATCTGTTTTCCGCCAATGATATAGAGATTTTTTTCCTGACTCTGATACCACGCTAAAACAGACTCCACATCTTGAAATACGAGCGCCCCATCTATGACTTCTTCGCTATTGCGCGTTAAAATCAGGGTTTGCCGTTTTGGAAGCAGACGACGTCCCATGCCATCAAAAGTCACTCGTCCCATCAGTATAGCATGATTTAAAGTTGTTTCCTTAAAATGTTGCAACTCTGCCGGCAAATGCCAAGGGAGACGATCTTCCTTCCCAATCACACCTTTTTCATCTTGGGCCCAAATGGCTATGATTTTCTTTGTCATGCTTCCGTCCTTTTTATTGATACTACTATTTTATCAAAATTCTCCCAAAAAGGCTGTTTTGAAACGCGCGCAAAAGAGAGAAAAGGAGCAGGCTTCATTAAGCATGCTCCTCTCGTCCCTAGGACATATATTTTTTTGCTTCTGATTCGATTTTTTCGACCACTTCTTGGATACTCAGTCCAGTTGTGTCAAGGTAAACCGCATCCTCAGCCTGCTTGAGAGGTGAGGTTTCACGATGACTATCCTTGTAGTCACGCGCAGCAATCTCTTCTTTCAGCGTTTCAAGGTCTGTTTCAATCCCTTTAGCAATATTTTCCTTGTAACGACGCTCTGCTCTTTCTTCAACAGAAGCCACTAGGAAAATCTTGAGTTCAGCTTGTGGTAAAACAACTGTCCCGATATCACGCCCATCCATGACGATACCACCTTGCTGAGCAATCTCTTGCTGGAGCGAAACCAGTTTCTCACGCACTTCAGGAATGGCAGAAATGCTTGAAACCTTGTTGGTTACTTCATTTTCACGAATCGGATGAGTAATCTCAACATCCCCTACAAAAACAAGTTGCTCACCTGTTTCTGAACGACCAAAACTAATGGGGTGTTGGTTAAGAAGCTCAAGAAGTTGGTCTACATTTCCTGCATCCAACTGATGCTTGAGCGCTATATAAGTCGCAGCACGGTACATAGCACCTGTATCCAGATAAGTGTAACCAAAATCCTTAGCGACAATCTTTGCGACCGTACTCTTACCACTCGAAGCTGGGCCATCGATAGCAATTTGAATAGTCTTCATGATTGACTCCTATCTTGTCTTAATCACATCACCTGGGTTGGCAAACCAAGATCCAGATGACATGTGAGAAGGATTTAGGGCTTCTAGCTGGGCAATGGAAATCCCTGCACGTTGAGCAAGAGCTGCTTCTCCCTCTCCAGGCTGTACTGTAAGTGTTCCTTCACCCTCTGTAGTATGTTCTTCCGAACTGCTCTGTGAAGGTGTTGATTCAGAAGAAGCTGTTTCCTCTACCTTGCTACTTGAAGATGATGATTCTTCCACTTTAGAACTTGAACTTGTAGAAGGAGACGATGCATCATAGAAGTCCTTCAAAGATGAAGTACGATTGCTTCCACCGGTTGATAGGTAAATCAATACAACTACCATCGCTACAACAATTACAAAGAAGAGGCTAGCTAGAACTGTCAAGACACGATTGGCAACAACGCCTTTCCCTTTTTGTTTCCGGTGTCGACGCTCTGATCTTGTTTCTTCCTCATTGTTTTCGTAAATATCTTCTTGCCACGGTTCTTTTGCCATACCTTACTCCTTGTTTTTTTTTACTTTTCTTATTACAATATAAATATGAAAATCACACTTATACCTGAACGTTGCATCGCCTGTGGGCTTTGCCAAACTTATTCTGAATTATTTGATTACCACGATAATGGAATCGTGCGTTTTTACGATGACCCTGACCAACTAGAAAAAGAAATCTCTCCTAGTCAGGACGTCGTAGAAGCTGTTAGAAACTGTCCGACACGTGCCTTGATTAAAGATTAACTCTAATATCAACAAGAACGTCCTACTCCTTCTAGTTTAGCATATTTCCATGCAAAATTATAGTCTTTTCTCTTTATTTTTTTCTGTAAAATCAGGAAGGTCACTTTTTTCTTTGACGAGATAAAGTGGTCTTTTTTTAGTCTCTAGATAAATCTTACTAATATACTTGCCAAGAATCCCAATGGTCAAGAGTTGAATCCCACCAAGGAAGAGAATAACAGCCATCAGAGAGGTCCAACCTGATGTCGGATTGCCCAAAATGAGGGTCCGAACCACAACAAAAAAGGTCATTAGTAGAGAAATAAAACAAGATAGGAGACCTGCCACAAAGGCGATAATCAAGGGAAAATCTGAAAAGTTAACAATCCCTTCAATAGAGTAGAAAAAGAGTTGCTTAAAACTCCAACTGGTCTTGCCAGCCTGCCTTTCGACATTTGGATAGTCCAGATAGTGGATTTTAAAACCGACCCAGGCAAAAAGTCCTTTAGAAAAACGATTGGACTCGGTCAAAGCTAAAATGGCATCCACTACAGATCTTCTCATCATGCGAAAATCACGGACACCTGACGGCAAGGCTACTGGACTAATTTTTTTCATGAAGCCATAAAAGAGATCAGCACAGAAACTGCGAAAGAAGGGTTCTCCCTCCCTACTAGTTCTCCGGGTCCCAACACAGTCCAAATCCGCATTCTTGTCTAGTAAGACTTTCATCTCAAGCAACATACCAGGAGGATCCTGGAGGTCTGCATCCATCACCACCACTAGATCCCCTGTCGCATATTGCAAGCCTGCATAGAGAGCAGCTTCTTTGCCAAAATTTCGCGAGAAAGAAATATAATGAACTGCCGGATTTTGCTCCCGATAGGTCTTTAAAAGTTCCAAAGTCCCATCACTTGATCCATCGTCGACAAAGACATACTCGATTTCTGTTTCCAAATCTGGAAGTAAAGCTTCCAAAGCCTGATAAAAAAGAGGAAGTACTTCCTCTTCGTTTAAACAGGGGACAATGATTGACATCACCATCTTAGTCTTCAAATCCATTTGGATGCTTGCTTTGCCAACGCCATGCGTCTTCACACATTTGGGTGATGTCGAGTTCTGCTTCCCAGCCCAGTTCTGCTTTGGCTTTTGCAGGATCTGAATAGCAGGCTGCGATATCCCCCGGGCGACGGTCTACGATGCGGTAAGGAATTGGACGTCCCACTGCTTTTTCCATATTTTGGATAATTTCAAGAACAGAATATCCTTTACCTGTTCCAAGGTTATAAACATTTAGGCCTGAACCTTTTTGGATTTTTTTCAGAGCTGCGACGTGACCTTTAGCCAAATCGACAACGTGGATATAGTCACGAACACCAGTTCCGTCTTCTGTATCGTAATCGTCTCCAAACACTTGCACTTGCTCTAATTTTCCAACGGCTACTTGAGTCACATATGGCAAGAGATTGTTTGGAATACCGTTTGGATTTTCTCCTAGGTCTCCACTTTCATGAGCTCCGATTGGGTTAAAGTAACGAAGCAAGACCACATTCCATTCCGAGTCTGCTTTGTAAATATCCGTCAAAATTTCCTCAAGCATAAGCTTAGTGCGGCCATATGGATTGGTCACTGAAAGTGGGAAATCTTCCAAGATTGGCACTGTATGAGGATCTCCGTAAACTGTCGCAGAAGAACTGAAAATAATGTTTTTACAGTTGTTTTCTTCCATGACCTTCAAAAGACTAACAGTTCCAGCGATATTGTTGTCATAGTAGGCAAGAGGAATACGGGTAGATTCACCGACAGCCTTCAAGCCAGCAAAGTGAATGACTCCTGTTGGTTCTTCTTGTTTGAAAATGTCACGAAGAGTATCTGTATCACGGATATCTGCCTCATAGAAAGGCACTTCAACTCCTGTAATTCTTTCAACAACTTCTAAACTTTTTCGATTGCTGTTGACAAGGTTATCCACCACAACAACCTGATGACCTGCTTGGATTAACTCAATAACTGTGTGGGTTCCGATAAAACCTGCTCCACCCGTCACCAAAATCTTTTCTTGCATCTTCTTTCCTCGATTCTCGGATTATTTTTTCTTATTTTACCATTTTTGATAGGGAATGTCATTTGCCATCCTAGAGGGGAGGCTAAAATTTCAGTAAAATTCTATTCTCTTTTTACTCGTTTGACATAGTTTTCAATTGGGTAGTTTAGAGGGTCCAAGGTCAACTCCTTGTCTTGAATCAGTTGAGCTAAATGGTAACCGATGATAGGACCCGTTGTGAGGCCTGATGAACCTAGTCCACTAGCCGCATAGACACCTGCTAAGCCTGGCACCTGTCCAAAGAAAGGTGAGAAATCACTGGTGTAGGCACGGATTCCCACACGCTCACCCGATGATTTCGCTCCTGCCAAGGCTGGATAGTGAGGCAAGGCCGCATCCTCCATTTGTTGGAGCAAGCTTTCATCCACTGTCAAGTCAAATCCCATGTCATTTTCATGAGTAGCTCCTAGGGACAATTTCCCGCCTGCAAAAGGAATTAAATCCCACTCCCCTTCTGGCATGACAACAGGGTAAGCTTCCATGTCTTGGGTAAGTTGATAATCTCGGAGTTGTCCTTTTTGGGGACGAATATCTACTTCATAACCTAAAGGCTCTAACAGATGTCCCAACCAAGCTCCCGTCGCCAAAATAACCTGATCAAATACCTCTTCGTCAATCTGGTAACCTGATGCTAAAGGTGTCAGAGTTACTTTTTCTTTGACCAGTTTGACCTGACTAGCTTCTAGCAAACGAGTCACTAAGAGTTGACCATCTACTCTCGCTCCACCAGAAGCATAGAGCAGGCGGTCAAATGCTTGCAGACCAGGAAAAAACTCATTTGCAGACGCTTGGTCTAAAATGGCTAACTGGCCTATCAAGGGAGACTCTTCTCTTCGCTCTATGGCTAGTTGATAGAGTTCTTCTAGCTTGGATTCATCCTTTTTCAAGAGAAAAACTCCCGAACATTGGTAAAAGTCAATTTCCTGGCCAGACTTTTCTAAATCAGCCAACAAATCCACATAAAAGTCAGCCCCCAAGCGTGCCATCTTGTACCAGGCTTTATTACGACGTTTGGAAAACCAAGGACTGATAATTCCCGCCGCGGCCTTGGTAGCTTGACCTTGTCCATGGTCAAAAACAATCACCTCTAGGTCACTTTCTTGTGAGAGGTAGTAGGCTGCTGTTGCTCCCACAATTCCTGCTCCGATAATAGCAACTTTTTTCATTGTTTTCACTTTCTAACTAGATATGGTGGAAAGGATTGGTCGATGCTTGACTAGGTAAAATATCAATGTCCCAGCCTTTCTCTTCCTTCCATTGAGTAAGAAGTGCTGCGACTCTTTCCACAAAAAGCACTTCTATATAGTGACCTGGGTCCAAGGCCAACAAGCCATCAGACAACATATCCTGGGCAGTGTGGTAGTAGATGTCACCAGTAATGTAGACATCTGCCCCCTTAGCTAAAGCATCCTTATAGAAAGATTGACCACTACCGCCACAGATGGCCACTCTTGAAATAGGCTTCTGCAAATCACTTTCTTGATAATGCACCATTCGAAGGCTATCTAGACCAAAGACTTGCTTGACATGCTGGGCCAATACCCCAAAAGGCTGAGGCTGAATATTCCCAATACGACCAATTCCACGTTCAGGGCCCGTTTCCTGCAGATAAGTCGTTTCCTCGATACCTAGCATTTGGCAGAACCAATCATTGAGGCCGTTCTCAACAATATCAATATTGGTATGGCTAACATAAACTGCAATGTCATGCTTAATCAAATCAATGTAAATCTGGTTTTGCGGACGGCTGGCTACCAAGTCCTTGATAGGACGAAAGATAGGCGCGTGCTTGACGATAATCAAGTCCACACCCTTTTCAATAGATTCAGCCACCGTCTCTTCACGAATATCGAGAGCAACCATGACCCTTTGGATATCCTTGTCTAGAGTTCCGATTTGCAGGCCACGACTGTCTCCCTCCATGGAAAATTCCTGAGGGCAAAAGGCTTCATATGCGTTAATCACTTCACTTGCTAGCATGGAGCACCTCCTTGATGGCTTGAATTTTATGAGCTAGAACTTGACGTTCTTCTCGATTTTTCTCTGGGATTTGGTCAAGAGCAACCTCTAACTTAGCTGCTTCTTTTTGCCATTTTTGGACAAATACTGGACTGACCTCTTTGGACAAGAAAGGTCCAAAGCGAAGGTCACTGGTTGATAGCTTCATTTGTCCCACTTCCACAACTAGAATCTCGTAGAATTTGCCAGCTTCTTCTAGGATGCTTTCTGCTACGATTTGAAAACCGTGGTCTTGTAGCCAGATGCGCAAGTCGTCTTCACGATTATTTGGCTGGAGAATCAAACGCTCTACATTAGCTAACTTGTCCAAGCCCTCTTCTAAAATCCTAGCAATCAAACGACCACCCATGCCAGCAATGGTGATAACCGACACTTGGTCTTCCTCTTCAAAGGCTGCCAAGCCATTGTCTAAACGAACTTGGATTTTCTCCTTTAGGCCGTGAGCCTCAACATTTTTAACCGCAGACTGGTAGGGGCCTTCCACAACCTCACCTGCAATGGCACTTTTAATTTGGCCTCTTTCGACCAACTCGATAGGCAGATAAGCATGGTCACTCCCCACATCTAGTAAAACGGCCCCCTGTGACACAAAGGACGCCACCAATTCTAATCTCTTTGAAATCATCTTCTCTCACTTTCCAAAACTCTGTTCCATCCTATTATACCACATTTCAGTTAGCAATCTTGCACCTAAAAAGACCGCAATCCACAGACTGCAGCCTTTCTTTATTTTCTGGCTTGGTAACGACTGGTTAGAATGAAAATCACAGTAAAGACAGCCATCATGACAAGGTAAACAGGGAATGTTTGTCCAGTTAAGGTTGATATTTCAAGCAGTTTTTGAATCCTTGGGAAAAGAGCTGTGGCTAGGAAACCACCTACTGACCACACAATCAAGAGGACACGCCAGAGAGTAAATGGCATGCAGGCTCTAAATACGGATAAGAAACCGATAGACCCCAAGAGATAATAGAGGAGAGTTGACATTTCTAACTCAGACCAACCTTGACTCGCTCCAAATATTTTCACAAAAAGAACGCTGAACACGACCATGAGGGCACTTGGTAGGGCACGAAGCATGGATCTTCTGAGGAAGTTTGGTTCAACAGGCTTGATATTTCGCTCAAAAGTCAGAACGAATGGCGGGAAACCTTCCACGAATTGGTCAATCATGGTAATCTGGATCGGAATGAAAGGGAAAATCAAAATCCACTCAGACCGTCCCAGAAGAACACTGGTGATACAGATAACTGCTAACAGGAAGGAATAGATAGTTTTAATCAAGAAAATCGGTGCGATGTGGGCGATGTTATTAACTACACGACGGCCTTCAAAGAGAATCTCAGGAACATCATTAAAGTCAGAGTTCAAGAGAACCAGATTAGCAATCTGACGAGTCGCAGGATCTCCTTCAGCCATCACGATCGAACAATCCGCCTCACGAAGGGCTAGGATGTCATTGACTCCGTCCCCTGTCATTGCCGTTGTATGCCCTGCTTTTTTCAGAGTTTGGATGATGAGTTTCTTTTGATGAGGGGAAACACGTCCGAAAATAGCTGTCTCTTCAGCCATGGCAACCAATTCCTCATCCGTGATTTTTGAGCAATCTACATAGCTGTGATAGTCCGCAAAGCCAGCCTTCTGGGCAATGCTGGATACTGTAACGGGATTGTCGCCAGAGATAATCTTGAGACCTACTTCCTGGGAACGGAGATAGTCCAGCGTCTCAGCTGCTCCTTCTCGAATCGGGTCCAAGATTTCCAGCAAGGCGAGGGCCTGAATATCAGATGGTTTCTGTGGTTTATGATGATCTAGTTTTTCCTGACTGAGTGCCAAGACCAAGACACGCGAACCTCTCTCCAAGGCCTCTCTAGCTTCTGGGACTTCAGAGTCCAACAACATCTCAGGCGCCCCTAAGAAAACCGTTCCTAGCCCTTCTAATTCCATTGCTCCCCACTTGCGGTCGCTTGAGAAAGGAAGATTCGAGATTGCAGGATAGGCAACCTGTCCTTGGAAACGCTTGCGAATAGCCTGGGCTGTTGGATTTTTATCCTCACTATGGGCCATATAACTGGTCAGAATGCTGGCAATAGCCTCTTCACCATAAGTTTCCGTCAGAGGAAGAAAAGCCTCCACTTGCATCTTTCCTTGGGTGATGGTCCCCGTCTTGTCCAGACAGAGCATATCCACGCGCGCCAAGGTCTCGACAGAGTACATCTCCTGCACCAAGACCTTTTTCAAGCCCAGCTTGATCACCGCAGTCAAGAGCGAAGTTATGGTCAAAAGGGCGATTCCCTTGGGCAGCATACCCAAAAGGGCTGTTGACGAATTTACAACGGATGACTTGAGGGGCAAGCCTTTTAAAATAAAGGCCTCTAGCAGGAGAGCTAGACCAAAGGGAATGATAATCTTCCCAGTAAAACCAGCTAGCTTGTCTAGCGATTTCATGATACGGGAGTTGATCGGTTTCACTGTCTTAGCTTCCAGCATGAGTTTGGAAGCATAGTTGTCTGCCCCGACATGGTGAACTTGAGCCAAAACTGCGCCACTGGCTAGGAAACTCCCTGATAAAAGCAAGGCATCCACTTCTTTTTGCACCAAATCACTCTCACCCGTCAACATGGCTTCATTGACTTCCGCAAATCCTTCCAGAACCAGAGTATCACTAGGAATCTGCTCCCCAGCAGACAAACGAATGACATCTCCTAGAACCAACTCTTCTGGATTGAGAGCGACTTCTTGACCCTCACGGATGGTTTTGACCTTTTCCTTGGTCATGAGATTGAGCTTGTCCACCATATGTTTGGCCCGTAGCTCAGTCACAATCCCAGAAAAAGCGTTAAAGCAGATAACGGCAAAGAAAACCAGATTGCTCCAAGCCTGTACAAAGGCAAGCGCTAGGGCAATAACAAAGTTTAATGCGTTAAAAAGTGTAAAAACATTTCGTTTGATGATTTGCCAAGTACTGGTACTGGCTGAAGCGGTAAAGTCATTGACCAAACCTTGAGCCTGTCTTTCCTTGACTTCTCTTTGGGTTAATCCCATAATCTTATTTTTATCCATAAATTCTATCATATCATTTTTTTTAAAAGAATTCTAATCCCATCTAAAACTGTTGGCTGATAACTGAAAAAGTTTGCCAGTAGTCTTTTGATAAGGTATAATAATAAAAGCAATACAATCGAAGGAGTTCTCATGTTTTATACTTATTTGCGTGGACTAGTCATGCTGATCTTGTGGTCCATCAATGGCAATGCTCACTACCACAATACTGATAAAATCCCTAGTAAAGATGAAAACTATATCTTGGTCGCACCTCATCGTACCTGGTGGGATCCAGTATACATGGCCTTTGCGACCAAACCAAAACAGTTCATCTTTATGGCCAAAAAAGAGCTATTTAACAACCGCATATTTGGCTGGTGGATCCGTATGTGTGGGGCCTTTCCTATCGACCGGGAAAATCCTAGCGCTTCTGCTATCAAATACCCTATCAATGTCCTCAAAAAAAGTGACCGTTCCCTTATCATGTTTCCTAGTGGTAGTCGCCACTCAAACGATGTCAAGGGTGGCGTAGCCCTGATTGCCAAGATGGCCAAAGTCCGTATCATGCCGGTTACCTACACAGGTCCTATGACCTTGAAAGGCTTAGTCAGCCGTGAACGTGTAGATATGAACTTTGGAAATCCTATCGATATCTCAGATATCAAGAAAATGAATGATGAAGGGATTGAAATGGTTGCAGACCGCATCCAAGCTGAATTCCAACGTTTAGACGAAGAAACCAAGCAATGGCACAATGATAAAAAACCAAACCCACTCTGGTGGTTTGTCCGCATCCCAGCCCTCATCCTTGCTGTGGTTGTTGGTATCCTAACGATTATCTTTACCTTCATTGCAAGCTTTATCTGGAATCCAGATAAGAAGAGAGAGGCTCTTGGTTAAAAAATACAATTATCCCTTGGCTTTTGCCAAGGGATATTTCTTTTATTCGATTTTCCATTTTTGGGACAACCAGTTGGAAAAGGCTAGAAATCGCTCAGCAACTTGCTCATGATGCCCATAAGGATCAAAGACAAATTGACCAGTTGGATAGCGTTGCTGAAGGCTGGTATGGATCTGCTCAGCATAGGCTGGAGCTTGAGCCAAGCGATTGGTATGATGGGCTCCTTCTGTTTGACCATTCTGTAAATACAGCAAACAGTCCAAATTTTTCACCCTTTCATCCTTGCAATAAGTCGTAAAATCAGGATACCAAAAGGAACCACAGATAGAGAAGACACAGGAGACCTTGTCAAAGCTGAAAAGACTGTATACAGCCGCCAAACCACCTAGTGAGTATCCTCCATAAGCAAGGCGATTTTTGTCCAGACGATAAAGTGACTGCAACTTGTCTAAAAGACCTCCAAATAAATGACTATGATAGGTATTTGCCTGACCGCCAAAATCTGGAGCCCCATCTCTCAGAGCAGCTGCCTTCCATGGAGTGTAATCGTCTAGGCGATTTTTAGAGGTCAAGCCCACTAAAATCACAGATTCAGAAAGGGAAGATAGAAAATCCAAGTTTCCATCATTCAAGAGAATAGCTGGATAGGTTTGATTGGGGTCATAGGTCGAAGGAAGACTGACCTTGACTTGGATCCCTTCCCAATCAAACTCATTATTTATTGATAAAGTCATTGATTTTCTCAAGGGAATCAATCACTGCTGGACCATAATCCATCAACTCATCGTAAGAAATAGTCATGATTTTTTGATTCTTAATAGCAGGAACATTTTCCAAAACTTCATTTGCCTTCATCAACTCTACTGCGTTAGCATCCAATTTTTTATTGCGGTCGCTGGTTACATAGATAATCAACTCAGGATCCATTGACACGAGATTTTCCAAGGTCAAGCCTGATGTTCCCGTTGCAACGTTGGTATAACCAAGTTGATTTAACAAGCTCTCTTGCAAAGCAGACTTGTAAGCACCAAAGGTTTCGTCATTATAAGCAACCATAATCAAAGCCTTTTTCTTTTCACCTTGGCTTGTCGGGTTTGCTTTCTTAACAGCGTCAATTTTAGCTTGTAATTGGGCTGCGTATTCATTAGCCTTGTCCTGAACATTGAAAATCATTCCAAGATTTTTGACATCTTCTACGATATTTCCCAAATCTTGCTGAATCGTTGAGAGAGAAGCTTTTTGCGTATAGACTGGGATTTTGTTTTCATTCCAAGCGCTAACTGTTCCCAAGGATTTTTCTGAAAACATCATGTTTCGACCCATCACCGCATCTGGCTCATAAGAAAGGACTGTCTCTTGAGAGACTGTTTTTTTATCACCGATTTGAGGAATGGTCGCAATCGCGTCCTTGTATTTGTCCGTCACAGCATTGTCCGGGTTGAGCATGCCAGCAATTTTATCCTTCAAGCCTAACTCCAACAAGATTTCAGTGGTTGAAAGATTGTTGGTGATAACTTTTTCAGGTGCCTTGTCAAAGACTTGTTCGACTTCATTTCCCTTAACATCATAGGTTTTAACCGTTAACGGATAAGTCGTCTCTGTGCTGGCCTTTTGACTTGTTTCTGTGCTAGACTGCGTGGTAGCTTTTTCTGTAGTAGTGTTACCACAAGCTGCCATGGTTAGGGTAGCTACTGTTACGAGTAAAATGCTTAGTGTTTTTTTCATTTTGTTTTCCTTTTCATTCTTATAAATAGTGAATCATGGCTTGCTGATCCTCAGTCCAAGTAACCTGACTTTGAACTCCGTATACAGTTTGCAATGACTCTGGGGTGATGGTCTCCTTTGGAGTCCCTTGGTAAAGGATTTCTCCCTCTTTCATCAGATAGAGATAATCCGAATAGCGACAAGCAAGTTGAATGTCATGTAGGACAGCTAGAACATTGACCTTGAGATTCTTCACAATGGCCAACAAGTCTAACTGGTACTTGATATCCAGGTGATTGGTAGGTTCGTCCAGGAGCAAGAGAGTCGGTTCTTGCGCCAAGGCGCGGGCTAATAAGACTCGTTGTTTCTCCCCCCCTGACAGAGACGAATAGAGACGAGTTTTCTTCTCAAGCATATCCACCTTGACGAGAGCATCTTGAACAAGGGCATAATCTCTTTCCTTTTCCTTCTGTAAAAAAGACAGGTGGGGCGTTCTTCCCAGCAAGACAATTTCCTCAACTGTACAATCAAACTGCAATTGATTAAACTGGGTTACAACTGCCATTTGCTTGGCTGTTTCTTTGAGTGACCAATGCTCCAGTGGCTTTTCATCTAGTCTTATCAAGCCTTTGTCCGCCTTTTCCTGACGATAGAGAAGTTTAAGCAGGCTGGTCTTTCCACTTCCATTTGGTCCTAGTATCGTGTGAAATTGATGCCCCTCAACCTTAAGAGAAACTCCTTTGAGGATTTTTTTCTCTCCTAGTCCAAAGTGGACATCCTGACAAATCAAGTCCATATCAGGCCCTCACCTCCCTTCGCCTACCTCCAACAATGTAGATAAAGAAGGGAGCACCTACCAAGGCTGTGAAAATACCAATCGGCAACTCAGCGTTTGGAATGATGATACGGGAGAGTACATCTGCCCAGATGACAAAGAGGGCACCCAGCAAGGTCGCAACAGGAAAAAGTCTCCTGTAATTCGTTCCTACTAACCCTCGAGCTAAGTGAGGAGTAATCAGACCAACAAATCCAATAATCCCACAAGTTGCCACCAAGACAGCTGTCAGCACAGCCACCACGGTCACGTAAAGATACCAATAGAAGCGTAAGGGAATTCCCAAAGTTAAAGCAGCCTCATCTCCCATCATCATCGCATTAAAAACACGATACTGAGTAGAGAAAAATAGAAAGGCCATTCCTACTACTATAGTTGGCAGGACTAAGTCAGACCAGGTAGTTCCAGCAAGCGAACCCATGGTCCAAAACTTAATGGTCATCACACTATCCGCATTAGCGCCAACTGAGATAATAAAGTTGGAAAATGCCAGAAAGAGAGCATTGACCACCGTTCCTGATAAGATCAGACTAGAAGTCGTCATCCTGCCCTGCATAGAGGCAATGATAAGGACAGCAATTGTTGCCAAAATAGCTCCAAGAAAAGCTCCAAGGCTAATCACTAATTTTAAACCAAGAATGATGCTTAAGGTTGCTCCTAGAGTTGCACCCGCAGAAATTCCTAAGACATAAGGCTCTGCGATGGGATTGTTCACTGTAGACTGCATCACGCTACCACACATAGAAAGACCAGCCCCTACTATCAGACCTAACAATACTCGGGGAAATCTCATATTCCATACAATGGCAAGAGTGGACTTAGAAACCTCTCCTATCTCAAGAGGAAATCCTAATCTGCTCAAAATGATCCGATAGGTATCTCCTAGATCAATCGCAACAGACCCCATAGAAACAGCTAGAAAGAGGGAAATTCCTAAAACACCTAGCAAAATAACTAAAAGTAACACAAATTGCTGGTCTTGTCGGCTTCCAGAAAATTTGGAAAGCATGCAAACCTCCTTAGAAAAAATTAAAAATTTAGAAAATTCTCATGAAAAGTATACCATATTTTCAACAATGGAACAAGATGAGAAAAATAAATATAGTTGGTCTTACAGTGCTAATAATCGTAACCGAAGATTATACTTGGGTATATCGAGGTAAAGTGACAACATAAAAAGCCCTCTAAAATTAGAGAGCTGATTTGAACCCGGGCTAAAATCCTAGTGAAACAAAAAAATCTACACGATCAGAAAAGTCTCTATCGTACCATTTTCATACATGATGTATAGTCCAAGTAGAATGAATACTAAGGGCACAATGATTCGCTCGTATTTTTCAATTGTCTCGAATATTAACGGAATAGAGGATAACATCCGACTAATCTCGCAAAAGATAATTATGCCGATTACAAACACAAGCAACGCCACGAGGGTCTGTGACCAATCTAACGAAGCAAAATAAGGTATATAGATACCTAAATTATCTCCGCCAGACGCAATTGTCAGCAATGTAACTGTCCAAAACAGTTGATTTGCCTTGCTTTGTTCTAATCTTTCAATAATTTCTTCCTCTTCTTCCTCACCTTCTCCAACAATTGCAAAGCGAATCCCTAAATAGATAGGGATTAAACCAAGCAATCCAACCATCCATTCTTCAGGCACGAAATTAACGACATAAGCAGCAACTAAACTCGCCCCTACAAGTAAGCCTGTTCCTAGATATTGCCCCGCATAAATATGCCATTTCTGTTTATTCTGTGATAGCTGTGCAAATAAAATAATTAAAATAATTAAATAATCGATACTGGTGGAAATATAAACACCAATAGCAGATATGATTGTCTGTCCCATAAAAACCTCCTGTATTAGTCAGTAATAAATCAGTAGATTTTAGGAGAGCACAGACACATTAATTTAGCTATCGCTAGTGGGTAATGTCGAACGTAGGAAAGCATTTTACTCCTCCTCAAAACGTAGTTACAAAGTAATTTCTAACTGGAATTCGGTGACTACTTCCATGTAAAGTATAACATACTATACTTTACTTCGTAAAGTGTGGGCTCTCCGAGGGGGCTTGCAGACAGCTACTCGACTTTTCAAGCCGAGTAGACGCGCACCTTTATGGTGTAATTAGCTGATACTATTTGAGGTTTTTGTAGTCTCCAAAATTGTGACCGATAAAACATATTTTTTGGTATGGTAGAAGTATCCGTTGTTTTTGTAGTCTCCAAAATTGTGACCGATAAAACTCAATGCGCTTCGAGGTACTGAGAATGATTGTTTTTATAGTCTCCAAAATTGTGACCGATAAAACCTCAATCATAACCACCCGTCTAACGGGTGGTTTGCACCAGGACTATAAGCCCAAATCACCAGCCAGCGCCTAAAGACGCTGGCTTTCACGTTGTTCAAGCCTCATTGCTCTTGACTCGTCACTTGCCTCTTAAAGAGACCTTGGTACTACTTACCACTATCCCTAAAGGGATCCTCATATTCTTTTACACTTAATTTATCTAGTGCTATATCATGCTTTTCCTGTTCTTGAATATATTTCTTAATTGTGGCTTCATTAAGCCCTACTGTACTTACATAATAACCTTCTGCCCAGAAATGCCGATTCCCAAACTTGTACTTGAGGTTGGCGTGTTTGTCAAACATCATGAGTGCACTTTTACCTTTTAAATACCCCATGAAACTTGAACACTTATCCTCGGTGGAATACTGACTAACATATGTACATGGTCTGGCATTAAGTGACCTTCGATAATCTCAACACCTTTATAACTACATAATCGATGGAATATTTCTCCCAAACTGCTTCGATATTGATTATAAATTACTTTTCGTCTATACTTAGGGTTGAACACAATGTGATATTTACACATCCACTTTGTGTGTGATAAACTATGTGCCTTTTGTGCCATATTTTTCTCCTTTCGCTTTACAATTGGCTTGAACACCTTTATTGTATCGTGTTTGGAGTTTTTTGGTATAACCTTCGATGCGCACCCGCATAGCAGGTGGTTTATTTGTCTCGCACCTTGCGGAGCGAGACGGACTAATAGTCACATAATAAAAAAGCCCTCTGAATATCAGAGAGCTGATTTGAGCTTGGGCTAAAATCCTAGTGAAAAAGATAAAACTCCTTGTGTTCATCGAACACTGTGTCCTTTCCCTATTTTCATACTGATTTTTAACGCCCTTAGCATCATGATTCTTGCTGGATAAAACGTTTATAGACTAAGCGGCAAGCCGAAGATTGTACAAAAATGTTAGTGAAACAAAAAATCTCCCCGAAGGGAGATGATCTGGTTTATTTTACCTTACAGTGCTAGGAACCGTAACCGAAGATTATACTTGAGTATATCGAGGTAAGGTGACAACGCAATGTAAGTGGAAAATAAAGCAGATTAGCGACGAAGTCCTAGAGAGTTGATCAACTCACGGTAACGGTTAACGTCGTTTTTACGCAAGTATGCAAGCAAGTTACGACGGCGACCGATTTTCTTCATCAATCCACGGTAAGTAGCGTGGTCTTTTTTGTGTTGTTTGATGTGTTCGTTAAGGTGGTTGATTTCCCAAGTAAGGACAGCAACTTGAACCTCTACTGAACCTGTATCACCTTCGTGACGTGCATATTGTGCGATGATTTCATTTTTTTTCTCTTTTGAGATTGCCATGATGTTTCTCCTTTTTATTTGGCTTCATCCGAGTGACAGGTTGGCATGCCTGTAACCAAGAAGAAGTTATTTGTCTTTACGACAGTTCTTATTCTACCAAGAAGCAGAGACTTTGTCAACTGATTTACTGTTCAAGACCGTGAATTACTCTACTGATTTCAGGGCTTCGAGCATATCTACCTTTCTTACAATCAAGTCACTCCTTACTATCATTATAAGGCTTTTTCAACTAGTTGAAAACTAGGAGCAAACACAAGAAAGCCTAGGAATTCCTAGGCTTTCTGTTTATAGATTATTTTCCAAGGTAGTATTCAGAAACTACATTCAATTTTTCGTCGAATTCGAATACCAATGGTGGGAAGTTAGGGATTTCCACGTCCATGATTTCGTCGTCTGACAAGCGTTTGATGTGTTTTACAAGGGCACGGATTGAGTTACCGTGAGCTCCTACGAATACGTTTTTACCATCTTTAAGTGCTGGAGCGATTTTGTCTTCCCAGAATGGAAGGGCACGTTCCAAAGTCACTTTCAAGTTTTCAGCATCTGGGATAACTGAGTCGTCAAGTGAAGCGTAACGACGGTCAGTGTGAGCTGAATGCTCATCATCACGGTCCATGTTTGGAGGCAATACATCGTATGAACGACGCCAGATGTGAACTTGCTCATCACCAAATTGTTCAGCAGCTTCAGCCTTGTTTTTACCAGTCAAACCACCGTAGTGACGTTCGTTCAAGCGCCATGATTTTTCAACTGGAACCCACAATTGGTCAGAAGCTTCAAGAGCCAAGTTTGTTGTTTTGATCGCACGTTTCAATACTGAAGTGTAAGCTTGGTCAAATTCGATACCAGCTTCTTTGATCAATTTACCAGCGTCAATCGCTTGTTGTGTACCTTTTTCAGACAAATCAACATCAGCCCAACCAGTGAAAAGGTTAGCTTTGTTCCATTCAGACTCACCGTGGCGAGCAAAAACCAATTTTACCATTAGATGGATTCTCCTTTTATTTTTCGAGGTTTCCCTCGTTTATCTATTCTATTTTACACAATTTTTCACAAAAAAGCTAGTTAAAATCAACTAAAAAGAGAGAACAGTGTCCTCTCATCTAGTTATTATTAATTCGCGATATTCAATCAAGAAACGATTGCAATTATTTTTTATTTAAAGCATCAATTATACGATCAGTATTCTTAGTTACATTAGTATCATTGTAACGATTATGAATTAGACCTTCAATTGTTTCTTTGCAATTTTCAAGATTAGCTTTTTCAAATACTACCACACTGACAACATGTGTTCCACCAGAAGTAAGATGCAAAACTAGTAGAGTTTGAAAAGCACTTAGTACTGTTAATACACCATAAGCAGCTAATATCAAACCTCCGATAAATGAGTTTTGAATCATTAGATAATTCATTAAATGAAAAAACAACCCTCCAACGGATTGTTTCACTAGACTTTCAGACAAGGCCACGAACTTCTTTCAAAAATTTAGCAAAAGAAACAGCACCTTTAATGATTAGAAATCCTCCTATCCACTCAGTCGCTGAAAGAAATCCCAGCACGCCACCAATGATAAATAGAATAGAAGGCAGCTTTCGAAGTTGTTGATCTTCTTCAAAATAGATTAACATAAAGGTCCCTAATGCAATCATTAAAATCTTAAAAAATGTCAGGAGCAAGGAAAAGGCAACCGTTACGACCAACATCTTTGAAGGATCTTTATAGATGAGAGCCCCAGTGTAGGATAGCAAAAATCGTAGGACAGGCCCAAAAAGTAAGGTCACTCCTGCCAGCATGCCCAGTCTCCAATTGAGTCGAACCAATCTATCTCTCTCCATAAAAACCTCCTTCTCTCGTAGCTATCATTCTACCATATTTGCTCCAGAAACAAAAGACCTTCTCAGGCACAAACAAATCGCCTACCAGCTTTCTAACAGGGATATCAAGCTATAAAAAGAGAAGACCAGTCGATCCTCCCTTTTCATTTTCCAACCCTTATTTCTTAAAAATAGAGGTTCTGAAGTCGTTTGTTTGGTCAAGATAAGCCTTAAAGATTGCTCTCTTCAACTTATGAACGGCACTGTCAATCTCTGGCTTATAGTCACTCCAACGAGGAGCCACTGCATCCTGTAGCACAGCTTGGTCCATG
This sequence comes from Streptococcus sp. 27098_8_51, assembly GCF_041432205.1. Lineage (GTDB taxonomy): Bacteria > Bacillota > Bacilli > Lactobacillales > Streptococcaceae > Streptococcus. Next base: position 113,625 of record NZ_JAPVZE010000004.1, on the reverse strand, counting down.
AGGGCTTGCAATTCAGTCACTTGATTGATGGTCTCTGTCGTATAGTTTGGCCATGGTTTTGTCGGAACTTTAAAGGTCACTTGTTTCAAGTTTTTAAACTGATCCACACGTTCTTGGTACATGGCTTTCTTGAAATCCGCCCAAGATGCATACTTGCCTTCAAATACCTTGTCCAAAACAAGATCATCTGTCACCAATCCGCGTTCTTTACCATAGAGATTGATAGTTTTACCTTTTTGTTTGGCAACTTCTTCGTATTGGTTTGAGATATAAGGTACCATTCCATCCTTAAAGCCTTTGGCAGCCAAAAGTTCGTAAGCGATCCGACGTCCCATAAGGTCCCCTGGCGTGCCTTTCTCACTGCTGAGAGCTGAAAAGATTGGGGCAAAGAGTTTAATCGTATAGTAGCCATTTCGCTCATAGTCGCCAGACTGATACTCACGAGCTGATAAGATATTGTGGTCAATCAAACTTTCAAAGTTGGTTAGTTTCTTTGCCTCTTCTTCTGTCAATTCTTTGACTACGTTAGTAGCGTATACCTCATTGCCATCTACTGGATCTTTCACATACTTGTTCTCAATTTTTCTGAGAGCCGCCATTTTCTGGTAAACATTTAGTTTGTTAACGATTGATTGCCCTTCGAGGTATTCCAGCATGTAGATAAGGTCAAACATGTTATGGACATAGTTCTGAAGATCTGCTGCGTTTTGGAATCTCTCTGTCGGATCTAAGACTTGCAGACGGGAGCCCTCTGTACTATCTGATTTTGAGTGTCTCAAGATAGAATTGATGGTAATGGTTGCGTCACTTGGTTGGTCAGGGGCTTGCAATAAGCCTTTTGCGAAGAACTCTGGGCCCAAGCCACTTCTTCGACCATAGCCGCCAAGGTAAATATCCTGATCTGAATCATGGGTCATTTCATGGGTATAAGTAATGGCTCCATCCTTGTCCAGCATACGGTAAGACATATAATAGACTCCATCACCTGTTGCGTAGGCTCCATGCTGATTGTGTACTACCTTATTGCCAACTGGGCCAAAGAAGTTTTTCATGGCTGGATTGGAGCTATCAAACTTAGCCTCCACTGTAGCTTTTCCAGATGTTGTGTCATCCCCAAACTTATAGGCATCATAAAGGAGAATCGTACGATAGAGTTTTTCACGTCCCTCATTATCTAAAATACGATACCAATAATCGTAGTGATCTCGCTGACGTTTGGCTGTTTCACGCGCATTTTCTTCAACAAAGTCATTGAGAGCCTTGCCCGCTTTATGGTCACTATTGCGGTAGCGATCATAGGCTCCAAATCCTAGACTAGACATGGTCGAGATGACAAATACTGATTTCTCTGGCAAGGTTAGGAGAGGCAAGACCATATTGCGGTATTTCCAAGTGGCACTCGTGATGCGATCATAAACACCGATAGAATACTTAGTGCCAGCTTGTCCTTGCTTAGTTTTGACTTCTTCAATATTAGATTTTTCTTCGACGATGTAAGCCTTGGTCTCTGATTTAAACCAGTCATTGTTACTTGTATTTGGTAAAAAGACTTTTCGGTAATGTTCTAGAGTGCTAAATAAATCTGTCGTTCCATGATGGCTAGCTAGACTAATAGAATAAGTATCAACGTTGTTCTTAGCTAGAAGATTGTTAAAGCCAGATTTACCCAACTCAATCAGAGTATCTAGTGGTGAAGCATTTCCCTTACCAAAGAAGTCCAGATGGTACAGAACCAAGTCTTTGACGTTTACTTGACCGTAGCTGAAGTTATACCAACGTTCCAGATAGGTCAAACCAAGTAGCAAGGCTTCTTTGTTGTGTTTGATTTTATCTACAAGATAGCCCTTGGTAACTGGGTTGTCACCAGCCAGTCCAGCATCTGCTGACAAGAGTTTCTTCAAACTGTCTTCCAGATGTTCCTTGGTTTTGGCGAACTGGTCCTCTAGATAGAGCTCAGTCTGCTCGACTTTTGGAGAAATACCGAGCGTCTTTCTGATGCCTTCTGAATGGTAGTCCACCTGCTGCAATTCAGGTAAGACTTGTTTGATGATAGAGCTTTGGTCATACAAGAATTGGTTTGGCGTATAGAGAAGACCCGTATTTCCTAGACTATATTCCGCTAATTTGGCAAAATCAGCCTGGTACTTGAGATCGATCTTCTCAGATGAATGGTCCTTGTAGTGAAGCAAGAGTTTGTTTGCAGTCTCTTTGTTAGAAACAATGTCTGTGATGACTTGGTTATCCTTCATCATAACTGCTGACAAGAGTTCTTTTTGATATAAAAGACTGTTCTCATTGACCAGATTTCCGTATTTGACGATAGTTGCCTTGTTATAGAAAGGTAACAATTTTTCAATGTTTTTATAAGCCAAGGCGCGCTTAGCTTGATAATGGGCCACCTTAGAAAAATCACTGTCTTTCTTGACACTTGTTGAGAGGGGCTCCACTGTTGGTAGAGTGAGAGGATTAATGGCTGCTTTTTTGCTTTCAATCTGGAAAGCATCTAGCATTGTTCCTCTTTCTTCAAAGGATTCTTTGCTGACGACCTCATCCTTGACCAAGGTAACATTGTAGACTCTGTTGGCCTTGTTACTGTAGGTATCAGCCACCTTCATTCCATTGTAGTGGTAACCGGTGATGGCATTTCCGTTGGTTACATTGACATCGCTGAGAACATTGGTCAATCTTCCTGCATGCTTTTCATCACCAGAAGTTCGATCCCACAAATTGCCTGCAACTCCCGCCACTCTACCAAAGTGCTTGACATTGTTAATATCACCCTCAGCATAGCTATCCTGTATATGTGCATCTTGGTCTACCAGACCTGCAAGACCACCCACAGTCTGATCTGAACTATTTGTGTTGGATGAAATGGTTACTGTCGCTTTTGACTTGGTAAGTAAAGCCTTGTCACCTGTCAAATGACCGACCAAACCACCGATATTGTAGGCAGCAGTCGTTTCATAAGTGTTGATAATTCTTCCCTTGAAACTGCTCTCTGTGATGCTTGATTGATCCGCCTTAGCCAGCAAACCACCGATACCACGTTCACCGGCGAGAACACCATCGACGTGAACTTGCTTAATCTTTGTGTTATTCTGGGCTTCATATGCCAGTGAACCAATATCATCTTTCCCTGAAATAGAGATATTTTTCAGACTCAATTTTTCTACTGTGGCACTACTCAAGGTTTCAAAAAGAGGCTTTTTCAAGTTGTAAATAGCATACTGCTTGCCATCTTTTTCACCAATCAACTGACCAGTAAAGGCGCCCTTGATGTAAGAACTTTCATCAGGTCCCAGTTCCACTTCGTTGGCATTCAAACTAGCTGCTAAATGATAGGTTCCAGAGAGATTCTGTTTGATAGCTTTGACCAGGTTGCTAAAGGAAGTAAAGGTTGTCGTTTCTTCTGTGGTCTTTTTTGCGAGATAGAAGGTGAAATTATCAACATATTTATTTTCTAGCTCTTGCTGGAGTTTCTCAGCCTTGGCTGTGATTTTATAAACTGACTGGCCATCTTTTGTTTCAGCCGTTATTGAAGCGACTGGTAGATAGACATCTTTAAATGACGAGGATTTAACCTTGACAAAGTAAGTGTCTGTATTCTTTGGAACACTGTCTAAAGAAACATGTTGTTTGTAAGTACCATTGGTCTGACTATACAACTCCAGATCCGAAACGTTTCTTAATTCAAGTGTTTTTTCTGGATCTTTTTCTTTTGGTTTTTCTGTCGGAGTTTCCGGTTTTACTTGCTCGGTATTGCCAGTATATTCTGGAAGAGGAGCGACTTGTTCCGGTTCAACGATGGCTCCTGCTTGAGTTCCTGTATATTCTGGTAAGGAAGATTGAGTCTCAGGTTCCACAATCGCACCTGATTGAGTATCTGTATATTCTGGTTTTTCAGCTATCTCAGGGTCAACAATCGCTCCAGCTTGAGTTCCTGTATACTCTTGTGTCGATGGTACCTTTTCAGGCTCTACGATTGCTCCAGACTGCTCGCCTGTATAGGCTGGTTTGTCAGTTGTTGCTGGTTCCACCAAAGCCCCAGACTGGACGCCCCCAACCTCTGGCTCAACTTTTTCCGGTTCAACGATGGCACCAGCTTGAGTTCCCTGATACTCAGGTAGTGGAGCGACTTGCTCGGGTTCAACGACTGCTCCTGCTTGGGTGCCTGTATATTCTGGTTTTTCAGCTGTCTCTGGGGCTACAACCGCTCCCGCTTGCTCGCCTGTATATTCTGGTAATGGAGCCTGAGTCTCAGGCTCTCCTTTTCTTGCAGACTGAGGTGCTTCACTCGGAGCAACTGCCTTCTTAGTCCCTTTCTCTACTATACGTGGCAAGGCTTCTTCTACCTTAGTCGAGAGAACTTCCCTAGAAATTTCTTGGTTTTCAACAGTGAAAATGCGAACAAGCTCAATCTTCTTCCCAGCACGCCCTTCTTGTTTGACACGAATGCTTCCCTCTGCTAGTTCTGGATTTTCTTGAACCACTTCTGAAACATCTAGTTTGGTTACAATCTCTTGGTCTTTGTATAAGAGTTCTGGTTTGTTCACGCGACCAGCCAAGACTTCGTCCTGAGGATCCACACTAGCAAGACCAGACGGATTTTGATTGGATGAATCTTGAGAAGGGGTTTGATTTTCAGCAGGAATTGTAGGAGACGGAGCTTTCTGCTCATCTCCTGCCCTTTGTCCACCTTCGTTTGCTTGGAAATGAGGTTGAACCGTATAGTCAAGTTTCTGATCCCTAGCAACAGTTTCTTGCAGACTAGCGTCCTTCTCTTGCTTAATATAGCCTAGATAGGTATAACCCGATAGGGTGAGTGGCAAAGGCAGACTATCTCCTTGGGATAATTGGTATTCCTGATTATACTGGAGTAAAAGTTGATTTTCGATAGCCTGAACCGAAGAAACCAAACCACTACCCATCCCTGTTACTAAAATCAGATTCAAGAGGGCTTTCTTCTTGCCTTTCTTTTTGGATACAACAAAAATAAGGAGGCCAATCGAAGCCAGAACTCCACCTGATAAAACGCTAGTAAGGCTATTCTGCCCACCTGTATTGGGCAACTGACCCAGCTGGGCTTTCTCATCCATACGGTAGACTAGATAATAGGTGCTCTCACTATCTTCCGCAATTTTAGGAATGTCCTTGACAATCAAGTCCTTTTCTTGCCCACTCAGCTCCGTATCCGTCACATATTTGTAGTGAACAGCTGCATTTTCTTGAGCAAATACGGTCCCACTGCTCGCAATGGACACAAAAAATAGGCTTGAAATCGAAGCTGACACAAGTCCAATTGCTAATTTTCGTAAGGAGAAACGATGCTGCTTCTCTCCAAAAAACTTTTTCATTCTAAATCCTCTCAACTTTTACCTTCTATCAAGAAATTAACTAGCATTATATTTTGATATAGATATTTCACATCCATCATTATACTATAAAAATACTTCCTTGTCTCAAATAAATACTTTGAATTTTATGAATGTAAAAGCTTATTTATCCTATAAAATTTATCCGTCGTTGATGACAAAAAAAGAAGGCTAATCGCCTTCTCTTATTTGAAAATATTTCTAACAAAAAGTCATTATTCTTGAATCTCGAATTTTTTCAAAAGTCCAAAATAGAGGGATCCACCAATGATTGTCAGAATTCCTCCTACCCAGCCCAAGAATGGGATCAATCCAACAGAACCACCCACGATAAACAAAACAGACGGTGCTGGCGTCACACGCTCATCGTCCTTGTAATAGACAATAGACACAATTCCTAAAACCAAGACAGCAATTTTCACCAATGAAAAAATAATTATAAAAATCCTCAATATACTATCTGTTGCATCAGGGTCTTCCGTCACTGCAGCAACCCCGACAGCTATCATAAACATAACAAGAGGCGCCAACAGTAAAACAATACCTGCGATAAGACCAAAAATCGCATTTACGCGAGCAAGTGTATTTGTTTTCATCTGAATCTCCTTAAAAAATTTTTACAGCTATTATTTTATCACATTTTCATGAAAAACAAAAGAAATTTCAAAACGAGTATACTAGATGGTGAATGATTTCAAATTTCTCTCCAGACATTTAGAGTAATAACTCTGTCATGTATCAATTTGTTTGTAAATTCATTCGTCTTCTCCACTGAGCAAGCCATTCACCTAAAAAAAGAAGATCACTTGGATCTTCTTTTTTCGTGTCTGTTTTTGCAAGAGACTTATCTTTCAAAGATGGACTGTCTGAAATCGTCTGTAGCACGTAGATAAGCATTGAAAATACGATACTTGAGTTGGGCGACACTGCTCTTAGAGCTGTCTGATAAGGCACGATCAATGTTCTTAGCTGAGGCATCCGCTAGTACTGCTAAGTACATATAATCTTGTAATTCCTCATAAGAAGAAATCGTAATTTGTCGTTTGCTATCTAGTTTTCCTGCTTCAAACTCGATAGTGATAGGGCGAAGGAAGTTTTGAGCCTTGTTGTATCGCTCATTCAACATGGCTTTCTTCAAATCCTTCCATGATTCATACTGGCTACCATAGAGATTTTTGAAAACCAAATCATCTCCAACTACTCCGACATCTCCTCTGTTCCAGATTGAGTAGGTCTTGTTTCCTTCTTTGAGGGCTTGGCCAGCGTATTGGCCAGATACATATGGGACAAATCCTTGCTGGTAACCCTTGTCTCCAAGCAATTCATAGGCTCTACGGCGGAACATAAGTCCCCCAGGTGCACCAGTTGGATTGTCCAGAGCTGCATAGAAGGAAGCAAACATATTGACGATGTAGTAGCCATTTCGTCCAAAGCTAGCTGTATCCCAACCATCGCGACGACCAATGATATTATGATCAACCAGAGCATCGACAGATTTTAGTTTGGCTGCTTCTTCAGCAGTTATAGGGACAATGCGATCATCAGCGTGGGCTTGTTTACCATAAGAAGTTTTTTCAAAGTTATAATTTTCAGCCTTACGGTACCATTTCATTTTCTGTTGATCAGTTAGAACTCCAGTAACAATATCCCCTTCTACATAATCCAGAAGGTTCAGTACGTCAAAAACTCCATGCATGTAGTCGCGAAGTGCATCTGCTGAGGAGAATCGAGCAACAGGATCATAGGTATGGTAACGTGTGGTCGAATCTTTATCTCCCTGATAGAAGCTATTGAGCACGAGACCTTTTTCGCTAACATTGGTTACAGACTCTAACATCCCTGTAGCAAAACTCTCAGGTCCTTCACCCTCACGACGACCATGTCCTTCAAAATAGATAGAACCATCCGAGTTGTGGGTCATTTCATGGGTATACACCATGGTTCCAGAAGCTCCCAGCATCTGGTCATAGACGTAGAAGACTTCATAACCATTGGCAAAGGCCCCTAGTCCATTGTCTCCGTGATACTTCCCAGCAGGACCAAAGAAATTGTACATAGCAACAGATGTCTTATCATTACGCGGAGCCCAATATTGCTGGCCTTTATCATTGTAAACAAAGAAACCGTCTGTAACGATCACCCGTCTGAATAGAGTGTCTTTCCTGTTTGGACTTAAAATGTTGTACCACATGTCATAGTGGTTTCGTTGCCATTCAGCTGATTGATCCACAAGTTTTTCAACGTGTCGATGGAGTTCCTCGCCTGAGAGAACTCTGCCACCTTCTTTCCTGTAGCCTCCAAAGCTACCAAAGGCAATGGTCGACATATTGCTGATGATATAGACATCTCTTTCAGGTAAGGTCAGAAGCTGGAGAACCATTTGCTTGAAGCCCCAATCTCCCTGAGTCAGTCTGTCGTAGACCTTGATTGTATACTTACTCTTACGATCTGCATTGTCTTGCTTAGCCTGAATTTCTGGCAGACTTGAACGAGCTTCTACGATATAAGCCTTAGTATTTTCCTTGAACCATTCACTGTTGGTTTTGTGTGGCAAGAAGAGTTCACGCAGACTTTCTAAGTAAGCAAAGAGGTCTCCTTTGCCTTTTTCCTTGGCTAGGGATTGTCGGTAAGCATTGAAGTTGTTTTGCGCTCGAAGATTGCCCATTCCAGAGTTCCCGAGAGCGATGATAGTATCCAGTGTCGAAGCTTCTTGATTGCCAAAGAAATCAAACTTATAGGCATTAAGATCTTTGGTATTGAACGTTCCATAGTTGACATTGTACCAGCGGTTGAGATAGGTCAGACCAAGCATGAAGGCTTCTTTGTTCTGCAGAATCTTTTGGCTAATCGCATCCGCTACGGCAGGGCCTAGGGTGTTAATCGACTTGTCAACTGAAAGCACCTTGAGGAGCTCCTGACCTAGTTCAGCCTTGGTTTGTTCAAAGGCTTTTTCTAGATAAAGATCATCTAAGGAAGCTGTTTCACCAATTCCAAGGACCTTTCGAACTGCAGTTGAGTCATAGGTCACAGCTTTGAGTTCTTCCAAGACACTCGCTTTAATGGACTGGTAGTCAGATAGGAAGGTTTCTGGCGTATAGAGCAAATTCTTATCAGCGATGCTATATTCTGCAATCTGGCCATTGGCAAAATCACCCTTGTAGGTCAGATCAAGATAAGCGATCGTCTTATCTGCATAATGCAGCATCAGTCTATTGATTTCACCCTTATGACTGTTGACATCCGTTATCAGCGTCTCGTCTTTCATCGGAACCACATCTAGCAGGGCTACTTTGTTGAGTTTATCATCTTCAGCTAATTGGTTGGCTGTATGAACGATGAAGTCTTTGTTGTAGAATGGTAATAGTTTTTCTACATTTTCGTAGGCTTGCTTTCTGGACTCCTGAGCTCCCCTCACTCGACTATAGTCTGTTTGATGCTGGTAAGCTTGCTGCAATGGCTCCTGGTCTGTCAAGTTTGAAGTGATTCCAAAGGACTGACGTTTGGCTTGCGCATCGGCCTCTGAAATAGAACGGACAAAACGCTCATCTTTTCGATTTGCTGTAGTCCCCTCAAGAACATAAGAGTCCCGAACAGAAGCCTCAGGATAGGGATCTCCTGTCATCGCATGACCATTTTGAACCTTGACACTGGTCAAGATATTTCGGACCTGTCCATTGTTCCAAGTAGACCCGATTGCTCCACCGACTTGGCCAGAATGACCTCCATTTTGGATAGAACCAGACACATAAGAAGTTTCTAATCTAGCTCCATTCTGCAAACGACCGATCAATCCTCCAACACGCTGGTCTCCATTTCGACCCGTTACTTGGATAGATACATCCGCCTGACTCTTCTGCGCCAGTGATTGGTTGCCGTGGAAATTACCGACCAGGCCACCAATATTGTACTCCTGCCCCCCATCTTGGGTGCTGGTGATAGACCCTTTAAAGGCAACATTGGTTAGTTTTGTGTTTTGGGCAACTCCTACGAGTCCACCGATATGTTTGTTCCCAGATAGACTACCACTTACAGAAACATCCGTAATCGTTGCATTTTGAGCATTGCTAGCCAAGGCCCCGATAGAGTCCTTACCTGTAACTGCAGCCGATTTCAAGGTCAGTTGCTGGATGGTGGCATTTTTCAAGGTTGCAAAGAGCGGTTTTGCCAAGTTGTAGATGGTATAATCTTTGCCATCCACTCGGCTAGTTAGGCTACCTGAAAATTCTTCTGGTACATAGCTTGTCGCAGACTGTTCCAACTGGAGTTCATCTGCTGAAACATCCGCTCCTAGTTTGAAGTTTCCAGTCGGGTTTGACTTCATAGCCTCTATGAGCGCTTTGAAAGACGTATAGACACCTTCTTGGCTAAGAGGCGTTTTCGGCAGTTCAAAAGAGTAATCTGGACGATAATGATCCCCTTCTCCCTCGACGAGCTGATTAGCTGATACCGTTACGGAATAGGCATTGCCCTTATCTGTAATCTTAGAAACTGGTAAGAGCATATCCTTGAACTTGTCTGACTGAATGCGGACATAGTAGTTGTCCAAATCAGACGGCACTTCCGACAGGGATAGGTAACGTCGGTAGTGACTACCATCTTTACCGTACAGTTCGATGCGGTCAATGTCTTTGATTTCAACCTTCTTATAATCTAGCTGAACTGGACGTTGATCCTCTATACTAGTTTGTTCCCCTTGACCTAGGTCATATTTCATGACGGTTTTGAGGGTATAAGGAGTATAGTAGTCCAAGTCATCAAATGTCAATTTTTGAGCGAGGTCCACAAGATCGACTTCCTTGATTAACGTTTCACCCTTGTATAGCTGCGCTTTGGCTGATTGATAGCTAGCTGTAGCATCCGTCAAGTGATAGCTAAGAGAAACTTGGCGTTGATCTTCTTCCTTCTCGACACTGACTAGAGAGAGGCTTGGTTTTCTCTTGACTCCATCCAGAGCTTGACGAGCTGCCTCGAGATCCGTCCGAACTTGATCGACCAAGGCTTGATTGGCCAAAGGATTGTCCAAAACGAGCTTGGCCTGATCTAGAGCACGGCGATAGCGGAGTTTGGTTTGTTCATCAGCATACTGGTAAGCAACTGTAGACTGAGTCACATCCTTCATGTCAAATTCAACTCCAAGAGTTTTCTTATCAACAGGTTGGCCGTCTAGATTATTCTTAGCAGTTTCAAGGGCATTTTTCAAGGAATCAACCTGTTCTTGACTGGCATGAGATGCCTCAAAGAGAGCTTGGGCATTTACAACTGCCTGTTTATAAGACTCTTGATCTGCAGTGGTATCATTGAAATACTGATGCGTTTTCTGGATGCTCTCAGCTTCTTCCACTAATTGGTGTAAGGGTTCGAGGTCGAGGGTTCCTTTTTCTGGTTCCACAGGAGCGTGATCCGCATTTGTAGAAATTGGTTTTGTACCGACTTTGATAATCTGAGGAACTGCTTCTTTTGTGATAGTGTTAGAGATTTCCTCTGTATTTTCGACTTTTCCATCTACTAAATACTGACGAGTCACAATCGTACGGACACCCTCTTGACCAGCTTGGCTAACTTCCCTTTGCTCCAAAGGCAGGTCTGCACTTTCCACTTCCTTAGTTGGATAGGGTTCGGCCACTGTTGTGGTAACGTCCTTTTCTTCAACGTTTAAGCTTGGAACTTCATTTACAGGAGCGTCTGTTGGTTTCTCGCTAACAGGAGCTGTTCCGACGGTTACGATCTCCGATACTGCTGGTGTCGTCACTTCGTTGGAGATTTCCTGGCTTCTCTCTACTTTGCCATCTACCATGTACTGACGGGTGACGATCGTACGCACTCCATCTTGACCAGCTTGGGTTATCTTTGTCTGGCCAACTGGCAAGCTATCACTCTCTACTCGTTCTCGAGTGTAGGGTTCTGCTACCGTTGTGGTAACATCTTTTTCTTCAACGTTTAAGCTTGGAACTTCATTTATTGGGGCGTCTGTTGGTTTCTCGCTAACAGGGCCTGTTCCAACTGTTACGATTTCTGAGACCGCTGGAGTCGTCACTTCGTTAGAGAGTTCCTGGCTTCTCTCTACTTTTCCATCTACCATGTACTGACGGGTGACGATTGTACGCACGCCATCTTGACCAGCTTGAGTTATCTTGATTTGGCCAACTGGCAAGCTATCACTCTCTACTCGTTCTCGAGTGTAGGGTTCAGCCACTGTTGTGGTAACATCTTTTTCTTCAACGTTTAAGCTTGGAACTTCATTTATTGGAGCGTCTGTTGGTTTCTCGCTAACGGACTCCCCTGGGCTTGGTTTTGTAGGAGAAGGGATCTTGCTTCCGACTTTTCTAATCTCAGAAGTCGGCTCAGTCGTTACCTGATTGGAAACCTCCTCTGTATGGATCACCTGACCATTTAAAAGGTAGCTGCGGGTCACGATGGTACGACTACCATTTTTCCCTGCCTGAATCACCTCAGTTTGACCTTGCGGCAAATCATCCGCCTCTACTTCCTCTACTTGGAAAGGAATGATCTCTGTACGACTCGTATCTTTACTCTCAACCTTTAACTCTGGTTGTTCAAAGACAGGAGCTTCACTTGGTTTCTGAGCACGATACTCTTCCTGCGCTTGACTTCCGTTTGAAGTTTGAACTGGAGTATCAATAGGAGCCGAATGATTCAACTCTTTCTTGCCATCAAGTGGAGAGTTTACTTCTTTTTGAGATTTCAAATACCCTACATATTGGTAGCCTTCAATCGTAAGTGGGGATTGCAATGTTTCCCCGACCTGTACAGTCAATTCCTGATTATAGTCTGCCAGCATTTGATTTGTCAAAGCCAAGGAAGTTGGCGCGATCAGCTGACTTCCTAGACTGGTCAAGAGCATGAAAGAAGCTAGCTTTTTGCGATCATCTCTGCCCAGTTTAATCGCTACGACCAGTAGTACAATACCTGCCCCCGCTGCAATTGAGCTAAAGAGTTGGCTGTGACCAGTTGCAGGCAGCTGTCTCGTCGGACGATAAATCAAATAGTAAGTATCATCTGTTTCCTCAGCAAACTGTGGCAATTCTTTGACTACCAATTGCTTCTCTTGGTCCGTGAGCTCACTTTCTGTCACGTACTTATAGTGGATCTGTTTTGTGACGGATGGTGTCTGTTCACTAGCTGCTACACTTGCAAGAGAACCTCCTCCACTAAAAAGGTAGAAAACCCCTACCAAAGCAGAAACTAAACCAACCGAAACTTTTCTCAATGAAAAACGTTGGTGCTTTTCTCCTAAATAACTTCTTTTCATTTCTAATCTTTCCTTCATCATGATTTGAATCCCCTCTATTCTACCGAAATTTACTAGATTATTCAATTTATTTGCTATAAATAATAGCCACAAAAAAATGCTAATCTTTTCAGTTCATTTGCGCTTTCAAAATTCTTATCTTATCAGATATTGAATGCACAACAAGATCATGGAGAATAACAGAAAAAATTCCTAGGTAGCCTTAAACCTAGGAATTTTTCAAATTTTAATCAAACAGAATCGTTTCCTTATTTCTTGAAAATAGACTGTCTGAAGTCGTCTGTCTCACGAAGATAAGCGTTGTAAATCTTCTTCTTGAGCAGATTGACCCAGCTAGCTTCGACACGGCTAGTAGCATTGGTAATGTTGCGTACATCCTCTGCCACGGCTGCGTCCATCAACTGCTGCATCTCTGCATAAGAGCGAATGGTTACTTTCTTGGTACTGTTTGGATTTTTAAGCTCGTACTCAATGGTAATTGGCTTCAACTTGGTCAACTGATCAATCCGCTCCTTGTACATGGCCTTCTTGAAGGCTGCCCAAGAGGTGTATTCACCTTTAAATACATTTTCCAAGACTTTCTGGTCTGTCACGAGACCGACATCTCTTCCAGACCATCCGTCCCACGTTTTCTTGCCTTCATCGAAGGCTTCCTGAGAGTACTGACCAGAAACATAAGGGACAAATCCATCATGGTAGCCCTTGGCTGCCAGTAATTCATAGGCTGTGCGACGGAACATGACGTCACCTGGCGCTCCCTTCGGATTGCTCAAGGCTGAGTAGATTGGTGAGAAGAGGCTGAGGCTCAGGTAGCCATTTCGACCATATTTTCCGCTTTCCTTATTCTCCCGACGAGTGATCACATCATTTTCAATGAGAGAGTTAAAGGTCTTTAATTGCTTGATTTCTTCAGCAGTGAAGCTTCGCGTCTGGTTACCAGCATGAGTCTCCTTACCATACTTATCTGTAATATAGTAATTCTCCATCTTTCTGAACCACTGTAACTTGGCAGTATCGCTCTGCTTCAGCATAGAAGTACCTTCTAGATAGTCCAAGGTGTAAATCATGTCAAACATACCATGGACATAGTGTTGCAGGTCTGCTTCATTTTGAACACGTTCCTTGAAATTATAGGTATGCATACGTGTCTTCGAATCCTTGTCCACCTTGAAGAGAGTATTGAGCGTAATAGTTGGTTCATCTGCGCTCGGCGAAGATTGCAAGAGTCCGCGAGCATAGAGTTCCGCACCTAGTCCCTCACGACGACCATAACCTTCAAAGTAAATTGCACCGTCAGAGTTATGGGTCATTTCATGGGTGTAGACAGAGTTTCCATAGTCTTCCAATAATCGTGCTCTATCAAAATGGGTAACACTTCCCGTCGCATAGGCATTGTAGCCCTTGCTTGGATACCACTTGCCGGCTGGTCCAAAGAATTCCTGCATAGCCTGTGATTTTTTGTCATTAGCTGGTGCCCAATAGCTTTGTCCCGCTTTGTCAGTCAAGAAGAACCCATCGTAAACCAGAACCGAACGGAAGAGCTTGTCTTTGCTTTCCGGACTCAGAATCTTGTACCAGAAATCATAATGGTCGCGCTGGTATTCAGCTGTTTTTCTCACTCGGTCTTCGACATATTCAACTAGTTCTGCGTCTGTGCGCACTCTGTTATTGGCATCCAGGCGGTAGCGATCATAAGCTCCCATAGAGAGGGTAGACATATTAGAGATAGCATAGACACCTTTCTCCGTCATGGTCAAGAGTGGCAGGAGCATGCCCTTGTGTTCCCAATTATCTGCAGTAATCTTGTCATAAACACCGACAGAGTACTTGCTCTTGCCCTCGGCTGCGTCCTGAAGCTGTCTCGCTTCTGCTACATCGGACTTAGCCTCAACGATGTAGGCTTTTGTATTGGTTTTGAGCCATTCATTATTGGTCTTGTATGGTAGGAAGAGCTGACGGTAGCCTTCAAGGTAATTGAAGAGTCCTCGCTTGCCAGTTGCTTCAGAGAGCGAATTATCATATGCTGTATAGTTGTTCTTAGCCTTGAGATTCTCAAGTCCTGATTTCCCTAAAGCAATGATTGTATCAAGAACCGAAACGTCATTTTTACCGTAGAAATCCATCTTGTAAGCCGATAGGTCCTTAACATTAAAGGTATCATAGTTGATATTGTACCAACGGTTAAGGTAAGTCAGACCCAATAGGAAAGCTTCTTTATCAGCAAGAATCTTCTTAACAAGATAATCCTTAACTACTTCTCCTTCAGTATTGATAGCCTTATCCATAGCCAGCACTTTGCGAAGCTCACCTGATAGCTTACTTTTCACTTGCGTAAATGCAGTGTCTAAGTATAGTTCATCCAAAGAAGTATCTGCGGCTACTCCGAGAGCTGTACGCATAGCTGGCGAATCAAGAACTACCTTGTTTAACTCTGGCAACACTTGATTTAGAATGCTAGTATAATCTGATACGAAGGCTTCTGGAGTATAAAGAAGGTCTAATCCCTTCATCCTATACTCAGCAATACCTCGATTTACGAAATCTCCCTGATAAGATATTTCTAGGTAGTCAATGGTATTGTCCATGTAGTGCAGCATCAAACGATTGATTGCTGTTTTATTACCATGGATATCAGTGATAACCTGGTCGCCCTTCATCGGAACAACATCCAGTAGGTACTCCTTATTCAACTTATGCTCTTTCGGAATCTTGTTCGCAAACGAAACAATGGTTTCTTTATTGTAGAAAGGAAGCAGTTTCTCCATATTCGCATAAG
The DNA here is from genome assembly GCF_041432205.1 of Streptococcus sp. 27098_8_51. Classification (GTDB taxonomy): domain Bacteria; phylum Bacillota; class Bacilli; order Lactobacillales; family Streptococcaceae; genus Streptococcus. The sequence goes on along the minus strand of NZ_JAPVZE010000004.1, from coordinate 98,207 downwards.
AATATCCGCGGTCAAATTGAGCATTGTTTACTTCACCATAGTCGACAAAACGCATATTTAGATTCGTGTCATCTAGGCTAGTTGTTATGTCCATAGCAGTCAGTTTTTCTTCCATTTCTTCTTGAGTAATTGTAGAAGTAACAAACTGATCGTTTTTCAAGGTTTCACTTTTGGCAACTTTATAGGCTTGCGTAATGCGGTCGTTTTTGTAGCCCTGATCCCCAGAAATACTGTAAACATTTGTACCGCTAACATTACTGATCACATTATCAACTAAACCATTAAAGTAGTTCGAGCCGACCACTCCACCGATTTGACCGCTAGTGGTTGCATTATATAGTTTTCCTGTCACATACGACTTGGTGATTCGAGCATTGTTTTCTAGACGTCCAACCAAACCACCGATACGTTGTTCATTTGATCGTGCACCACTAATAATCGTTACATCTGCTTTACTTTGGCTAAGAAGAGATTCTCCTCCTTTAAGGTTTGCAACCAAACCACCTACATTATAAGCTTTGATTTGTTGACTGTTAGATAGGATAGTCCCCGTAAAGGAACTATTCGTGATTTTCGTATTGGTTCCATTAACTACTAGACCCGCTACGTTAGAGGCGTTGCCTACTACCGATACTCTCCCCAGAACAGAAACATCTGTGATTAGCGCATTCTCCGCATTGCGTGCCAGAGCAGCCGAGTCATAGGTACCCACGATATTCACGTCTTTAAAGTCGATATTGGTAATAGAAGATCCGTTCTTGAGGTTTTCAAATAAAGGCTTGGCTAGATTGTAAATCGCATATTGCTTGCCATTTTGACTACCCGTCAGACTGCCGGTGAAGTTCCCCTTGAGATAGACATAATCAGCAGGAGCTAGGTTGACCTCGCTCGCATCCAAATCAGCTCCCAACACATAATTTCCTGCCATATTTCGCTTCATAGCGTCTACCAATCCAGCAAAGCTGGTGTAGACATTTTGCTGACTTGGGACTGCCTTACTGATGTAAAAGTCGTGCCCAGACTTGTATCCTATCTCACTTTCTTGGACGAGTTCAGGAAGGGCTACATTAACCTTATAGACTGCCTTGCCATCTTTCTCTGCTTCAGCAATGCTGTGAACTGGTAGGAGAATTTCCTTGGATTCGCTTGACTTGATTTTGACGAAGTAGGTAGACAGATCCGTAGGCATAGAGCTCATCGATACAAAGCGCTTGTATTGGTCATTTTCTTTATGATAAAACTCAACAGAATCAATATCACGGAAGGCAATCTTCTTGTATTCTAGCTCAAAGTTACGACTGTCTGTTTCAAACTCAGTAAAGCTGCCATTATCGAGTTCATAAGTCAACTTGGTTTTTAGAGTGTAGCCTGTGTAGTAGTCTAGGTCGCCAATTTTCAAGCTGCCAGCAAAGTTGGTAATCGGAAGAGTGCGAATCAGCTGGTCTCCCTGGTACAATTCTGCAGTCGCTGAACGGAAGGACTGGGTCTGGTCTTCCAATCTATATTGGACCGTCACCGACTTATCATCAGCATTCTCAGTCAGACTTAGAATGGAAACAGTCGGCTTGACTTTAGGCACTCCATTTAGTGCTTCTTTGGCTGCTGTCAGGCTAACAAGAGCTTGGTTGACCTGTACTTGTGTAGCAGTCTGATTGTTCAAAACTCCCTCTGCCTTGGTCAATTCGTCAGTATAAGCTGTCTGCTTTTCTGAATCCGCATTCTTATATTTAACCGAGGTTTTAACCGTTGGATTTAAATCGTACTCAGTCTGAAGAGCTGTTTTAACAACTTCAAGACCACTTAATTGCGCCTTGGCTTGATTGATTTGTTCCACCAGTTGGTTGACTTCTGCTTGGCTGGCTTGGGATTGGCTCAGAATCGCTTGGCCTGCCGTCAAAGCAGCATCATAGTTAGCTTGATGACTCTGACTATCGTTGAAATAACGGGCCTGAGCTTTAATCTGATTCGCTTCTGCCAAGAGACTATGCAGTGAAATTAAATCGAACTCCTCTAAAGCGTCTGCTTTCGGTGCATCACTTGGTACCATAGTTGGCTTAGCCGTGCCGACTTTGACGATTTGTGTTATAGGAGCTAGTGTTTCTTCATTAGATAATTCTTGGCGGTCAACAACTTGACCGTTAGAACTGTAAACACGAGTCTTAATGGTACGTTCGCCTTGAACACCCGGAGTTGTGATTTGGCGAGCATCTCGAACAAGCTCATCCGTATATTGCTCCTCGATGTTAAAGGCTATTTTCTCTACGAGGGTTTCATCTGTGTAAGTCAGTGGATACTCTGGCAAAGCGTCTGCTTTTGGCGCATCGCTTGGTACCATGTTTGGTTTAGCCGTACCGACCTTGACCACTTGCGTTACGGGAGCTAGTGTTTCCTCGTTGGACAACTCTTGGCGGTCAACCTCTTGACCGTTAGAACTGTAGACACGAGTCTTGATGGTACGTTCACCTTGGACACCCGGAGTCGCGATTTGACGAGCATCTCGAACAAGCTCATCGGTTTCTTCTTCACGAATAGTGAAGTTAATTTTCTCAACGCGAATTTCGTCAGTATATGTCAGCGGATACTCTGGCAAAGCATCTGCTTTCGGTGCATCACTTGGTACCATGTTTGGTTTAGCTGTGCCGACTTTGACAATTTGCGTTACTGGAGCTAGAGTTTCCTCGTTAGACAACTCTTGGCGGTCGACAACTTGACCGTTGGAACTGTAGACACGGGTCTTAATCGTACGTTCACCTTGGACACCCGGAGTTGCGATTTGACGGGCATCTTGAACAAGCTCATCCGTATATTGCTCTTCGATATTAAAGGCTATTTTCTCTACGCGGGTTTCGTCAGTATATGTCAGCGGATACTCTGGCAGAGCGTCTGCTTTTGGCGCTTCGTTCGGTACCATATTTGGCTTAGCTGTTCCGACTTTGATGATTTGCATTACCGGAGCCAAGGTTTCTTCATTCGAAAGTTCTTGGCGGTCGACAACTTGACCGTTGGAACTGTAAACACGAGTCTTAATGGTACGCTCACCTTGGACACCCGGAGCTGCGATTTGACGACTTCCTTCTGGAATTTCATCTGTATATTGCTCGTCAATAGAAAAATCAATCTTTTCTATTCTAACCTCATCATTTGTAGTCAATTCCAACTCAGAATTCTCATGAATAGGCGCTGTTTCTGGACTGGTGCCATATTCTGTCAGTTCTGGAATCTCTTGAACTGGAGGCGTATCAGAACTGGTGCCATACTCTGCTAATTCTGGAACTTCGTGAACTGGCGCTGTATCAGGATTTGTCCCATATTCCGTTAGTTCTGGAATCTCTTGAACTGGAGATGTCTCGGGACTAGTGCCATACTCTGCCAATTCTGGAACTTCGTGAACTGGTGCTGTATCAGGATTTGTCCCATATTCCGTTAGTTCTGGAATCTCTTGAACTGGAGATGTCTCGGGACTAGTGCCATACTCTGCCAATTCTGAAACTTCGTGAACTGGCGCTGTTTCTGGACTGGTGCCATACTCTGCTAATTCTGGAACTTCGTGAACTGGCGCTGTATCAGGAGTTGTGCCATATTCTGCCAATTCTGGAACTTCGTGAACTGGAGTTTCTTTTGGTATCGAGTTAGTTGGAGCTGTTCCAACTAAAATAATTTCAGAAACAGGTTTAAGCGTCACTTGATCAGAAATCATTTCGCTTTTTACGATTTCTTGATCCTTACGAAAATGACGAGTCACTACTGTACGTTGACCTCGAATACCTGATTGTATGACTTTTGATTGGCCTTGAGCCAATTCATCGGTATATTGGTATTTTGTCTGATAAGGAAGTTCTTGGACTGACTTTTGCTCACTAATTTTTAGTTCTGGTAAGTCATAAATAGGAGTTGAGCGTGTGAATTCAATCTCCTTGGCAGCTATAGCTTCTCTTTCTTCCTCAGTTAAAGCATCACCCTTATCTGAAACAATCTCTTTCATATCAAGATTTGTTTCACTCGGTTTAAGCTCACTTCCCTTCTCTTTCTCCAAGTCAAGTGTCGGATTTTCCTTCTGAACAGAATGAGCTAAATGACTATCATTTTGTTCTTCATTCTTTAAGTAACCGATATAGTCGTAACCATCAATTTTCAATGGCGCTGGCAGTGCATCTCCAAGACCCAAGTTAAGACTTTGATTATATGCAGCGAGCTCGATATTCGTCACTGCTAAGACTGTTGGAGATAGCAGTATGGATCCCATTCCAGTTACCAACAAGATAGAAGATAAATACCTCTTCCCATTCCTGCCTCTAACTACTACAAGCACTAGTAATGCAAGACCCATCGCTGTAAAAGTTGATTCCCAAAGGCCGGAGTGACCTGTCTTAGGCAATACTCCAGATGAATCCCCTTGAGTAGTCGGACGATAAACTAAGTAATAGGTCTCTGAAGCATCCTCAACATGCTTTGGAATCTCCCTTATCAAGGCACTCTTCTCTGCCTCCGTCAATTCAGACTCCACTACGTAGTGGTATTTGACATGAGCAGACTGCTGACTTTGAATTTCTGCTGCCTTTACAGAAGTCAAGTCCCCAGTTATTTGCCCACTCAAAAAGAAGCTTCCAATAGTCGCCGAAACGAGCCCAACGGACAACTTCCGGAAAGAAAAGCGCTGTCGTTTTTCTCCATAAAACTGATGTGTCATTCTAAAGATTTCCTTTTCAATATATTATTCAATCCTTTCTATTCTACCTGATTTCACTTGATTATTCAAATTATTTGTCGCGATTTTTAGAAGCAACACATGCTTTTTAAAAGTACCGAAAAACGACTCCTCTTTTTAAAAAATCTCAAAAAATCAACTTAAAACTTTCCTTAAAAATGTTGAATTTCTACATCTTTGTCCTAAGCTTTTACCAGCAAAAAAAGAGAGAAATGACTTTCTCTCTTTTACCTTTCCTCTCACCTTAAACTATGAGAAGACATATTTCTAATCTGATTATTTGGCTTCAAATCCTTCTGCAACTGCATCCGCAAAGTTTTCTTCTACGATGCTTGCACAGTGATCACAGATGACTGCATGGTAGCTGCGTTCTGCTGTTGTTGGGTCGATACGACGGCAACGGTCACAAACTTCACCTGCAGCGCGTTCAACTGTAAAGGCAACATCCTCAAAGCTAACTGCGCCTTCTGGAGCTGTACCTTCAGCGATGGTCAATTCTGACACGATCAAAAGTTGAGCTACATTGCTATCCACTGCTCCAAGAAGAGTTTTCACCACTTCATTTGGATAAACTGTCAAGTGTGCTTCAAGCGATTTCCCGATAACTTTTGCATTACGCGCTTCTTCCAAGGCTTTTTGAGCTTGTCCGCGGAAATCCATGAAGGCTGACCATGTATCCAGGATTTCTTCTTGGTTGGCAAAAGTTTGAGCTTCTGGTAATTCAGACAATTGCACAAATTCTTCAGCTTCAAACTCAAGATATGACCAGATTTCCTCTGCTGTGTGCGGAAGGATTGGTGTCAAGAGTTTGGTGATTTTCACAAGAATGTCATAGAAGACAGTCTGCATTTGACGGCGTTCGAGTGATTTGGCACCTTCGATGTAGACAACGTCTTTAGCAAAATCAAGGTAGAAGGCTGACAAATCAACGTTGATGAAGTTCACCAAGGCCTTGTAGATTGTCAAGAATTCAAAGTTGGCATAAGCATCACGAATCGTTTTCACAAGCTGGTTAAAGCGGATGGTCATGTACTTATCAACGGAACGAAGCTCATCGTAAGCCACTGCGTCTTGAGCTGGGTTAAAGTCAGATGTGTTAGCAATCAAGAAGCGAAGAGTGTTACGGATCTTACGGTAAGTTTCAGAGACTTGGCTCAAGATATCCATAGAGATACGCACGTCGTTGCTTGAGTCCACACTTGTTACCCAGAGACGCAAAATTTCCGCACCAAATTGTTTTTCAACATCGCTTGGAGCAATGGTATTTCCAAGAGATTTAGACATCTTCTCACCTTTACCATCAAGGGCAAAACCTTGTGACAAGATTTGTTTATATGGAGCAACGCCATGGTTGGCAACAGATGTGATAAGTGATGAGTTAAACCAACCACGGTATTGGTCAGAACCTTCAAGGTAAAGATCTGCTGGGTATTTGAGTTCTGGACGGTTGACCACTACTCCATTCCATGATGAACCTGAGTCAAACCATACGTCCATGATGTCTGTTTCTTTTTTGAACTCGCCATTTGGTGAACCTGGATGAGTAAATCCTTCTGGCAAGAGGTCCTTAGCATCACGTTCCCACCAGATGATAGAACCGTGTTCCTCAAAGAGTTGAGCTACATGTTCAATCGTTTCAGCTGTCATGATTGGCGTTCCGTCTTCAGCATAGAAGATAGGAAGGGGAACTCCCCAAGCACGTTGACGAGAGATTACCCAGTCACCACGGTCACGAATCATGTTGTAAAGACGCACTTTACCCCATTCTGAGTGGAACTTCACTTTTTCAATTTCGTCCAATATTTCTTGGCGGAATTTAGATACAGAGGCAAACCATTGTGGAACAGCACGCCAGATGATTGGTTTTTTCGTACGCCAGTCAAATGGGTATGAGTGAGAGATTTCTTCTTGAGCAAGGAGCAAATCGCCCAGTTTTTCGATAACAGTCGGCACAACCTTGTCATAGAACTGACCCGCAAATTCAGGACCAGCATTTTCCATCATAATACCGCGTTCGTTAACTGTTACAGCAACTTCAAGGCCGTTGGCAACACCGACATTGTAGTCGTCCTCACCAAAACCAGGGGCTGTATGGACAATACCTGTACCAGAGTCAGTCGTAACGTGGTCACCAAGGATTACCAACTCATCTACAGCCGTATCCCATGGGTGGACTGTTACAATGTGGTTCAATTCTTGACCACGGTAGGTTGCCAAGACCTGAACATCAGCCCAACCAAATTTCTCAGACAAGCTATTCAACAATTCTGAAGCAACCACAAACTTACGAGTCTCACCAGCTGGTTGTACCAATACATAATCAATATCTGCTCCAACTGTCAAACCACGAGAAGCTGTGATGGTAAATGGAGTAGTTGTCCATACAACGATGTAAGTATCTGTATCGAGCACACCTTTTCCGTCTTTGACGCGGTTCGCATAGTAAAGGGAAGTCGAAAGCAAATCATGGTACTCAATTTCCGCTTCAGCAAGAGCTGATTCAGATGACCAAGACCAGTAAACTGGCTTGGCACCACGGTAGATATAGCCTTTCTTAGCCATTTCTCCGAAGACACGGATCTGAGCCGCTTCATAGTCCGGAGTCAAAGTCACATAAGGATTTTCCCAGTCGCCAGAAACACCCAATCGTTTAAAGTCTTCACGTTGTTTATCAACTTGAGAAAGAGCGTACTCGCGGCAAAGTTTCAAGTACTCAACCAAGTCCATTTCTTTGCGTTTAACACCCTGTTTTGCCAAGACTTGTTCGATTGGCAGACCATGAGTATCCCAACCTGGGATGTAAGGAGCGTAAAATCCAGACATAGACTTAGAACGAACAATAATATCTTTAGAAATCTTGTTCATGGCATGTCCAACGTGGATATTTCCGTTTGCATACGGAGGTCCATCATGCAAGGTGAAATGTGGTTTTCCTTGGTTCAATTCTTGACGACGTTGGTAAAGTTTTGCTTCTTCCCATTCTTTTTGCCAAACTGGTTCTTTGGTTGGAAGACCAGCACGCATAGGAAAGTCTGTTTTCCCTAGATTGAGGGTTTCTTTAAGTTTCATTGTTACTCCTTTAATTTAAAATGACAAAATAAAAACCACGATTCGCAAAAAGGACGAAAATCGTGGTACCACCTTTGTTCGAAAAAAGACAGGGTCTCTTTTCCTCTTTTCCCGTAACGTGGGGGGACGTCTAGTCTTACTGTTTTCGGACTGGATTGCTTGAGAGGATAATCTAACCACTAGGGATTGCAGGACTCTCACCATCTCCCGCTCGCTGAAAATATAGTTGGTTGGATCTTGTTCTCACATTTTTTTATAGGATAAGAACAGATTCTTTGTTTGCATCGTCCTCAGTTGTTGCAGTAGCTTCTACTTCAACTGACTCTTCATGCTGGTCACTTTCTTCTGTCTGTTGATTTTGTTGAGCTTCAAACTCAGCTAATTCTTTGTTGCCAGCCTCGATACGAGCTTGTAATTCAGCAACCTCTTCTGGTGTGAATTGACGAGTCATATCAATAGGTTCTTCCTCTGGTTGTAAAGATACAGTTTCACCAAGAACTTCACCCACCACTTCTTTAAAGGCTTCATCACTTGTCTGAAGGTAAGTAGCTGTTGGGCGAAGAATATCTTCCCAATCAGATGACTCGACAATAGCCAATTGACTTTCAATCGTAGACTTGAGGCGTTGATGGAATACACGGCTCTTATTCTTCAACTCTTCTGTCTCAACAGCCACTCTCTTCGCATTATCTGTAGCCTGACGGAGAATTTCATTTGCCTTGTATTTCGCTTCTTCAAGCAAACGCTGAGCATCTTGTTCAGCTTGTTGAATAATATTGTTTGAACGTTCTTGAGCAGCTTGTTTAACACGCTCCGCTGTATCTTGAGCAATCAAAACTGACTGACTCAAGGAATCCTTCATCTCATCAAAGTAAGACAAACGTTCTTCCAAACTCTTGATGTGTGTCTCTTTATCGTGATTGCTACGAACCAAGTCTTCGTAGTCACGAACAACGATATCCAGAAACTCGTCTACTTCTTCTGGATCAAAACCTCTAAATCTTGTACCAAAGGTTTTATCTTTAATTTCTAACGATGTAATTGGCATACTTTTCCTCACTTACTTAATAAAAAATAGAATCATTAATTGCTTCTGGTTCTTGCTCGCTTGTTACTGTTCTCTTAGGAATATCATTCGTATAATAGGAAAGACGTTCTTCTAGTTTTTTGATATAGAGTTCAGTTTCATCTTTGTATCGAATCATCTCCTCTAATTCAAAGTAAATCTTATCTAGAAATAGGTCAACTTCTTCCTGATTGTAGCCTCTGAATGTTCTTGAGAAAGCTTTATCACTTATTTCTTGTGGTGTAATCGACATATTTTTTCTCACTTGCTTAAAAGTAGCCTGACTGTTAGTTTTTTCTTATCCTTTTTGGTCTGACCATTGTCTTTGACAACTTTCAAACGACCAAACTTTCTCACACTGATCAAATCCCCAACTGCAACCTGGTAATCAGATTTTTCAACCACATGATAATTTACCTGGACAGATTTTTTCTCAATCAGTTGACTAGTTTGATTTCTAGATAATTTCAAGGCACTTGATAAGAGGGCATCCAATCGAAAACTCGAAACTAAAATTTCTCGTTCTCTATAATCAATTTTAGACAAAATCCTATCGGTAAAAGGACATTCCTCCAGCGATACAGGAAGTCTGCCAATCTTTCTTATTCCATCCTGAAAAAGAGGAATGAAATCACGATTGACAAAAATCTGTGCTCTCTTTTCATCTACCAAGATATCACCAAATAATTTACGGTCAATTCCTAGTTGGTTGATAATTGTTCCCAATATTTTTCCATGACTCAGTTGCTCAAACTTACTCGGATAGCAAATTTCCAACAAGGCCATTTCAAAGTCTGATATCTCCGGTTCAAAGTAATCTGGATAGAGAAGAACTCGAACCGACTCTGTCGGAAGAAAATCACCACTACTTTGGCAACCCAGTCCATATGTCCCAGCTAGTACCCTCAAAATCTGTTCCTGATGGGGATTGATAAAAGGAGTAAGTACCGGTGCATAGGTATCTTCTACCCGCTTGATCCACTCTAACCCCTTATCAATAAAGGGAATATCATCTTGGGAAAAATGCTGATAAATGGCTCGATTTGCTGTCATAGTAATAAGACTAGTCGTGTTAAGAGATTTCCAACAAACTGAATCAGAATCAGCGCCGCCCAAACCGTAAAGTCAAGACCAGCAAATTGTAGATTGAGCTTACGAAGTGGCTCAATAACTGGACGAGCAAGTCTGATAACTAGGCGACCTAGCTGGCTTTCATAGGCATTTGGAAACCATGAAAGAAGAGCAAATGCAACGAGAATGATGGAATAAATGCTAACCGCATTTTGGATTAAACGAATTAAGAAAATCATTATCTTGCTCTATTTCGTTTAATATCAAAACCAAACTCAGCGCTTTGTGATTCATCTGGAAGCTTGATATCTTCAATATTCACGACAACATTGACAGGCGTCAATAGATACATCGTACTCGCAACTTTTTTCATATTTCCAGCCAAGACATGACGGGCTCCATCCAAGTAATCAAGGCAACGACGGGCTTGAACCTCTGTCATATATTGGAAATCAATCAAAATACTTTCATTTCCAGCCAACAAATCTACAATTTCAGTTGCATCTTCATATTTTCTTGGATAGCGAACATCAATTGTCACTTTCTCATCTGAACGATGGCTTTGCATTGCCAATTCTTGCTGTCGCGCATGAAGACGAGTGATATTTGCATCTTTAGCTGATCCTGACTGAGCAGGTGCTGGTAATTCTTTAGAAGATGAGATGGCTGGGCTAACTGTTTCCTCTTGTTGAGTCTGGTAGTTAGTCGTTTCTTCTCCGTCTTCTGTAAAATAATCTATAAATTTATCGAATCTATCTTTTAAAGACATAGCTCTCTCCTATTTAAAAAATGCTGTACCGATTCGAACAAAGGTTGAGCCGAACTGAATCGCTTCTTTAAAATCACGACTCATTCCCATGCTTAGCTCTGTCATCGGCATATTAGGGATTTGTTTTTCTCTAATTTCTGCTTGCAGAGCCTGCGTATCCTTGAAAATTTCTTTCAATTCATCACTGTCTGCCTCAAAAGGAGCCATGGTCATTAAACCAACATACTCAATCTGATCTAACTTAGCCAATTCTGGCAAAAGTTCTAGCAATTCTTCTTTTGAAAACCCATGCTTGCTTTCTTCCCCAGAAATATTGACCTGCAAGAAACACTTGATAACATGATCTGTTCTCTTTTGAATTTCCTGGGCTAACTTTAAGGAGTCTAAAGCATGAAAGTAATCCACAAATGGGATTACTTCTTTCACTTTCCGTCTCTGTAGTGTTCCTATTAAATGCCAAGTAACTGGGTAATCTTTCAAGGCCTGATATTTTTCTAAAAATTTATCGACTCGATTTTCACCTATATGACGGACACCAAGCGGAAGCAAGGCTTCCGCTGTTTGTACATCTACATACTTTGTCACTGCGATTACTGAAACAGCATCTAGAGCACGGTTGGCTTCTTGACTAGCATCAGCTATTTGCTGAAAAACTAATTCAGTATTTTTTTTCAAATTCATTGATTAACGATTTTTGAAGAATGGAGGTGTATCCAATTCATCTTCATCTTGTGAAACTGGTGTTTCGAAGCGTTCTACCGGTGAAACAACTGGATCTGTTTGGCGAACAATTGACTCACGACGCAAGTCCCAGTCTCCAAAAGCAGACGCTTGGTTTGTTTCAAAACGACGTGGGCTTGATTTAGGCAATTCTGCTGTTTCTTCCAAGTCGAATTGACGATCAAATGTGTGTGCTTGTGGCGCTTTAGTTGATGGACGTCCAACTGGTTGGTTGTTACGAGCTCCAACTACTTTTTCCACGCGCTCTTGACGAACACCTGTCGCTACAACAGTAACACGAATTTCATCCTTCATGCTTTCGTCAATTGATGTTCCAAGCCAGATGTTTACACCTTGGCCAGCTGCTTGGTTGACGATTTCTGAAGCTTCTTCTGCTTCAATCAAGGTCAAATCAAGACCACCAGTAACGTTGACGATGACATCCTCAGCACCATCGATAGTTGTTTCAAGAAGTGGAGAGTAAATTGCTTTACGAGCCGCTTCAACAACGCGTTCTTCACCACTACCGATACCGATACCCATAAGGGCATTCCCTTTGTTGGCCATTACAGTTTTCACGTCAGCAAAGTCAAGGTTAATCAATCCTGGGTTCGTGATCAAGTCAGTGATCCCTTGAACACCTTGGCGAAGAACGTTATCTGCTTCGCTAAGAGCTTCAAGAAGTGGCGTTTTCTTATCAACAATTTCAAGCAAGTTGTTGTTAGAGATAATCAACAAAGTATCAACATGCTCGCGAAGTTCGTTGATCCCTTCTACAGCGTACTGACCACGTTTGCTTCCTTCAAATCCGAAAGGACGTGTCACAACACCAACTGTAAGAGCACCAAGATCTTTAGCGATACGTGCAATAACAGGGGCTGCACCTGTACCAGATCCACCACCCATACCTGCAGTGATAAAGACCATGTCCGCTCCAGTGATAGCTTCCGTCAAAGCTTCTTCACTTTCTTCTGCAGCTTTACGTCCAACTTCTGGACGTCCTCCAGCACCCAAACCACGAGTCAATTTTGGACCAAGTTGGATAACGGTTTCTGCTTTCGTACTGCTAAGGGCTTGTACATCAGTGTTAGCTGCGATAAATTCTACACCAGCAACACCTTCGTCAACCATGCGGTTGATGGCGTTACCACCACCACCACCGACACCAATTACCTTAATAACTGCGCCTTGAGCTGCTGCTGTATCAAATGAAAATGTCATAATTTCTTATCCTCTTTTATTCATCAAACATGCTTCCGATCAAACCACGGAAACGTTCTGTTAGCTTCGGTTTACTTTGAGAACTTGCTTGGAATTCTTCCTTGGGAGCAACTGGAGCTTCCTGCACAGTTTCAGCTGGAGCTGTTTGTGCTGGACTTGGTTGCGCTACTGGATTCAAACGTTGATTTGGAATGCCAAAGTTGATTGGTTTTTGACGAAGGAATTCATCTCCTTTAACTGCTTTTTGAGCAAGAAGATTGACTTCAGTCAATTTACCAGCAAACTCAGACAAGCTAATCACGTGAGCAAATGCAGGGTTGCGAATTCCAACTTGATTTGGTACATAAAGTTTTACGCGAACACCAAATACTTCTTGGGCTAATTCAACAATTCCTGGTAAAATTGCATTTCCACCGATAAGGACGATACCTCCTGGCAAATCCAACAAGTGTCTTCTTTCCAACTCTTGTTTGATTTGGTCAAAGATATGTTTGATGCGTGCTGAGATAATCTCTGCCAAGTAGCTTTCTGTTACTTCAACAGGTTCTACTTCACCAATTACTTCAACTTGGAAAGTTTCGTTACTTGCAAGTGGAACGTAAGCTTCACCATAGTTCAGTTTCAAACTTTCTGCAATTTTTTGAGATGTTTTCAAGACTTTAGAAATGTCTTTAGTAACGTAATCTCCACCTTCTTGGTAGATGTTAGTGAACTGCAATTCTTGGTTGCGGATAGTCGCTACAGTAGTCTGACCTCCACCCATGTCAATGACAGTTGCACCAAATTCACGTTCGCCTTCATTAAGAACTGAGTTCACAATCGCCAATGGTGAAATAATCACATTATCAACATGAATACCTACACGCTCAACTGTCTTACGAAGATTGTGTAGAATCGTACGAGGACCTGTGTAAAGCAGACCACGCATTTCCAAGCGAACACCCATCATACCACGAGGGTCACGGATCCCTTGGAAACCGTCCACGATGAATTCTTCTGGAATAAAGGTAATCACTTCACGATCAGGAGTCATGCTCTTAGTCAAAGCTGATTTGACAACATTTTCAACATCTTGATCCGTGATTTCTTTGGTATCTGAAGTTACAGGAATCATTCCTTGTGTTGGTTCAACCTGCAAGAGGTTTGCTGGAAGGCCAACGTTAACAGACTTAATAGAAATACCAGCTTTCTCTTCCGCCTGTGTGATTGCGGATTTGATTGCTGAAGCAGCTGCTTCAATATCAACAATAATTCCGTCTTTTACACCTTTACTTTTGGCATTGCTAACACCAATTACATTTACTTCACCATCTCTATGCTCAGCTACTAGCACTTTAATCGAGCTAGTTCCGATATCTAAGCCTGTAAAAAAACCATCTCTAGTCATTACATCGCATCCTCTCTGTCTTCCAAGTTTCTCACTTCTATTTAATAACTATGTTTGGGCATAGCTATTCAAAGAATATTATAACACAAAAAATCCAATCGTGCTTAGTTTTTGATAAAATTCCTGCATGTTTTTTGAGAAAATTCTAGAAAAATTCTTCTTCTAAGAGATTATTTGAAGTTAACGTTCACAATTTCCTTTCTGTTTCTTAAAAATCCAAAAAAGAGAAGATCATTTTAGATCTTCTCTTGAATAAATTCTTCCGATTTTTGTTGTAAAAAATTTTCTACTAATTTCCCTGTTAAGCGAATTGCTATCACGATAACAGTCGAAACAATGAGATAATTTAAGGGCTGGCCAAAACTTCCAACAAGTGGTGGTTTGTTTAAAAATCCATAATCTCCACCTACAACTAAGTTAACAACCCATATCAAGCCATTTAAGGCGAAGGTAATCACCGCCACATTCTTCAAATCAAGAAGGGAAGGTTGATAGTTTCTAAACAAGTATAGGAGCGCATTTCCTAAAAGGGCAACATGTCCGATAATGAAGGACAAAATGGTCACGTGTGGAAATGGGTAGGGATCAAAAAGTGGGTAAGCTAGTGCTGCTGTTGCTCCAAAAGTTCCTAAAAGGGCGAAGTACTGTTTGTACTTGGATGTTCCTGGAATCAAGAGCATCACAAACATGGCGATACGGCAATGATAGAAGGGTAAACTTTCTGATAGGGGCATGAGATTGCCCCAATACCAGCTATACAAAACAATCAGTTGAACAGACTGAAGGATCTGAATAAAACGCTGGTAAGCTACTTTGTCGCGAAAACGATAAGAAGCATAGAAAGTAAGAGCCAATAAACATAACAAACCAATGTACCAGTGAAGTTCAAACTGGGGCGGTTCTGATATCTGTGTGGTAAATAATTTATCCCACAAATTCATATTCTATTCCTCGTTCATCTAGCTAGAGGCAGTAAAAAATTCACTTTCTCCAGCTTTTAAATTTTTTGAAAAAACTTGATTCTATGACATACATAGAACACTTGCGTCTTAAATTCGCAACCTATTATATCATTTGTATTGCAGAAATGCACTGATTTGAAATCTACAGTTTCATATGGAAATCACTAAACTACATTAGGTTTTCTACCAACTTGGCTAGATTCATGGAGTTCGATCCTTTGAGCAAAATTTGGTCATTGGCACCGAGTCTTTCCTTAACCTGCTTGACTAGGTCTTCAAATTGGTCCTCGTCAGCTGTTTTTTTGAAGTAATAAACGTGGCCGATTGGGAACATTTGACTGGCAAGTTGAGCCAATTCCGCAATATCTTCTCCGTAGAAAATAACGGTATCCAGCACATCTGGTGAGAGGCTCAAAATCATCTGGTTATGGAGCTGAACAGACTGGTCGCCGAGTTCCTTCATGTCTGCCAAGACAGCGATTTTCTTGCCCCCTTCATTAGCTGGAATGGCAGAGAATGTCTCCAAAATCAACTTCATAGCAGTTGGATTGGCATTGTATACGTCAGACAGAATATCTGCTCCATCGGCTGCTTTCTTCCACTCAGTACGATTGCGGGTCAATTCTAGGTTCTGAAAGGCCTGACGAATTTGCTCCTCTGAAACTCCTTCTTGTAGAGCCACATAAGCAGCAATCATAGCATTGGTGGCATTGTACTTACCTGTCACTGGCAAATCGAGGGCTTGTTCCAAAAAATTAGCCTTAAAGGTCAGACTATCCTTGCGCTCAATCAAGTCCGTGATTTCCAGCTCTGCTCCTGGCCCAAAACGGACCACCTTTTTATCTGTAGGCAAGTAGTCCTCTACAATCGGGTCAGCTGGTGCCAAAAGCAAAGAACCTGGTGCCATACCATCAGCAATTTGCATTTTCCCTTTAGCAATCTCCGAACGGTCTTTGAAAAAGGCCAAATGGGCTTCTCCAACCAAGGTTACAATGGCTGTCTTAGGATGAGCCAATTCAGACAAGAGGTGGATATCCCCCAAGTGATCCTGCCCCATCTCCAAGACCAACTTTTCTGTCTCCTCAGGCATATGGAGAACCGTATAGGGAAGACCAATCTCGTTATTGTAATTGCCTTGTGTCTTGTAGGTTTTGTAGGTTGTTGACAGTAAATGCGCCAACATATCCTTGGTCGTTGTCTTACCATTTGAACCTGTAACTGCAAAGACATCAACAGCTGTCTTTTCAAGATAGTAGGCAGCTAGGGATTGAAAGGCAGTCAAAACGTCATCTACTAGAATGTAGGGATGATTTGCAACCTCTTTCTCAGACAAGGTTACTACTGCACCATTTTCAAAAGCTGTTTCGATAAAGTCGTGACCGTCACGCGCACCTTTAAGTGGCACAAACAAATCTCCCGTCCCAATCAAACGACTGTCAAACTCAGCCTTTTCTAGCTGGATGTCCTCAAAGATGCTGACATCATTTTTAGCTCCAACAGCTTGGGCAACTTCGTGGATCGTTAATTTCATTTCTACTCCTTTAAAAAGGGTTGAAGTCCGAGAACTCTAGTCACCATGCAGTGATAGTTCTGGCTTCTACCCTCTCTTTCATTTTTATAGCAAATGCGCTTCACGCTTGTCAAAACTTTGCTTAGCAAGGTCAACCAAATGCTCGATTAGTTCTGGGTAGCTGATTCCCATATTGTCCCAAAGTAGTGGGTACATAGACCACTGGGTAAAACCTGGCATGGTATTGAGCTCGTTTAGGAAAATTTCGCCCTTGTCTGTATAGAAGAAATCGCAACGAGACAAACCGAGGCCACCGATTGCACGGAAGGCAGTTTCTGCATTTCGACGCATGATAGCTACCACATCATCACTAATCTTGGCTGGGATGTCCATGGTAATCTTGTTATCGATATATTTGGCATCATAGTCATAAAAGGCAACATCCTTGACCACTTCACCAGGAAGCGTGCTCTTGACATCGTAGTTGCCCAAGAGACCAACCTCGATTTCACGAGCATTCACCCCTTGCTCTACTAAGACACGGCTGTCATATTGAAAGGCAAGCTCCAAAGCTTGGCGTAGTTCCTCATGGTTTTCAGACTTAGAAATACCGACACTTGAACCCATGTTTGACGGCTTCGTGAAGACTGGATAAGTCAATTTTTCTTCAACTTCAGCGATTTTAGCAGTCACATCATCACCTTCGACGATGGCCACATAAGGTACTTGGGCAATCCCGGCAGACTCCAAGACACGCTTAGTCGTAATTTTATCCATGGCAAGGCTGGATGACAAGATGTTACAACCAACGTAAGGCATTTTCAAAACTTCCAAGAATCCTTGAACAGAGCCATCTTCTCCCATCGGACCATGAAGAACCGGAAAGACCACTGCGCCTTCTTCGTAGATGGAACTTGGCGCTATTTTCTTATCCCAATCAATAGTTTCATTGGTCATGAGACGGTCTTCTTGACCTGGAGTCTGGCTAAATTCTTGTGTTTTGATAAAGTCACCTGACTGGCTGATGAAGAAAGTCTTGACTGTGAAACGGTCGTAGTTGACCGCACGCATAACACTTTCAGCTGAAAGGACAGAGACTTCACGCTCTGCACTACGCCCACCATATAAAAGAATAATCGTTTGTTTCATATTGCTTGTCCTAATTCTAATAGAATACTCGTTCTTTAGTATATCATATTTGCTTCTTTTTTTAAACTTGTATATAAAAAAGCCCTCATTTGAGAGCTGAAACTTTACCGATCCACCACTTGAGCTTCAAAGTAAGCTGGTTTGTCGTCTACATTGGTGATGGTGATCGTGTAGGACTTGTTATTGGTTACATAAAAAACATTCTCCCCTTGGTAGCTGACAACAATCCCATTCTTTACCAAATGAATACCTTTTTAATTGTTTGGAAGCTCTTTATCATCATACCTTTTTGGAGCTCTATCTATTCTGCAAAATTTCGTTCTCTTTCCTTTTTCTACGCTGACCCGACCACCTGATAAACTGCAACAATACTATCATACGAAGAATCAAATAGACCAAACGAAGGATTTTCATCTTTCCAAGAGCTGATAAGAAGTTTTTCCTTGCATTCCCCACTTCTTGAACTAACTGTTCAACCGTCTTACCTGTTTCCTCTTCAATAGCAACTGCATTCTTTGAAATCAAATAATAATTTTGTTCTAATCTGCTGACATAGGCTTTGGAAATTGGCTCGTCTAAGAAAAAATATACTCTATCAGCATACTCATCCTGAGACAACATATAGTAAACTTCAGCTTCACTCTCCCATTTTTTAGGAAAACTAGTTATTCTAATATTTCCATAGTCTAAATGCATCATTCCAACTAAAACGTCATTAGTCCATTCTTCCGCATAGTGATATAATTTCATTTTCTTATCTACTATTGGCCAAACTATAACATACCGACTATGCATGAATTCCTTAGTTAATGCAGAGTTACTTGCCAAACTGGTCGCACCAATCTCATATACTGACCAAATAAGAACTATGAGCATTAAGACAGCTTGAGTTGGTTTGTTTTTATAATAGTTTTTCATTTTATTTAACATTTTACTCTCCAACTGCGAGATTAGGTTTATCTAAATCTTTTTTTGACATTTTGACTAGTATTCACCACTAGATCCTCTCTTGCATATTCGAAAGAAACAAGCTGATTGTTACTTTCAAAGCAAATAAGTCTTCTTTACCAAACAATTGCAACTACTGAGGCCTAGTTTATGGTTCCTAAATCTACCGATCCACCACTTGAGCTTCAAAGTGTGCTGGCTTGTCGTCTACATTGGTGATGGTTATTGTGTAGGGAGTTTCTTCCGTCACCCCAAATACTTCCTTTATCTCCCCTTGAACCACTATACCATCACTTTCTAAATAGATACTTTTACTCTTATCATTTGGTAAGTCTTTGCGCTCGGTTTTGTCTTTTAAAAAAATTAGCTCCGTTATTGTTTGCTTTTCAACATTATAGACTATATTACTGTCTTTCATTCCCCAACCTTTTCGACCGGACAATTTTAACTTCGCATCATCTAATTTTTTAAAATGTAGTTCCGAATTATACTCCAGCTGCTCTGTTTTAGAAAAAACTTTCAATTCAACACTTTGACCTGGTTGCAGAGTGTACTTACCAGCATTTAAAACCACACAAATAAAAACTGCCGCAAACGAACCATACAACAATCCGATGATCATTCTTGAGAGACTGCTTTTAAAGTGCCGTAAAAGTAGAAATAAAGACACAATAAATAACACGGGTGTTAGCATTTTAGTTTTCCTCTCTCATCACTATTAAAATCCAGAAGAACTGTGGCCCTCAATCCCTCCTTAAAAGAGAGTATATTTTCCAACCCAAAAGAAAGCAGACCAAAGCTATCGAATAGTAGAAAATTTTCTGAAGCAAATGATTTAAAACTATCTTTCTCATCTGATTCACAACTGTATATAACTGATTCATCGCATTGTCCGAGCGTTGTTCCCAAACGGTCACTGAAGAACCTGTGTTACTTTCAATCACAGCTTGATTTTCACTTGCTAATTTCAAATATCTCCCAGCATGATACAACCGCTTTTCCCCATTTAACCAACTAATTTCAACACTCTTGTCTCCTTGTAATCGATTATTGTAACTGATGGATACCGCTTGATTCTCATAAGAAATCTTACTTTCAATTTGATTATAGTCATCCACCACATAGATAAGGCCGATGTTCTTTCCATTTTCTTTTGAGGGCACTAGATGAATATGCTTATCAAGAGCATGCCAATCCTGATCATTTTTATCTTGAATCAATTGAACCATACTACTATTCACATCCATCTTAGAAAATGAATAATATTGATAGATTGGCTTAATGATGAACAATACCATATAAAAAAGGAAAAATAGGAAAAAAAGGATAGACTTACTTTTATTTCTCATTTACTGCTCCAAAGTAACTTTTTTTACAAAATATTCTTGAGAACTCTGTCATAGCACCCCACCTGTATAACACTATTGCCTCGCCGTTTCGTTTGTTATTCTGTTCTCCATATATCCTTAACTGTCACTTCTCCCCAATTATCTGTGCTAAAACGACTAGAGTAGATAGTGGTCCAGTCTTTAAGGACTTTATTACGGAGTACATTGTCTGCTTCCTTGCGAATCTCATCAACAGTCTTACCGCGTTTGGCAAGAAAGTCCTCTACTTGAGACTACTGAAAATATCCTGTACTCTCATCATCATAGTACCACATAAACCGTTCTAATTGCCGATTGTTTACATCGTACAGGTAATCTACATTTATGGTTGTCTCTGTATCTGGCAGTCTCAAACGCATCTCTATCCCAACTTTCGTCATCTCCTGAAATCCAAATTAAAAATAATAACCTAGAGATTGAATAGTATTTGGTAAATCTACACTTTTATAATCAATAGAATGAATAGAAATTTCTTGAGAATCGTTGTCCACAAATTTTAAACTTTTTAACTTATAAAAAGCTCGTCCTTTCCAGAGAAATGTATAATTGTGATAATCACTTTCTTCGTAGTATATTTCATCAAAAATATTATGAACTCTCTGATATTTATAGTACTGAAAACCAGAGAAAGATAATAATAGAACTATTAGCAACGAAAAAATTACAAATTTTCTCTTCTTCATCTAATCACCTCATCTCTGTCAACTCTTGATTCCCTGTTTCAATATTTCGAATGAAATTATAAGTACTTGGGTAATTTTTTTGTATCTCATCTACGGTATCTTTTTCTAGTAAAATCCCTCAACACACCCCGTTGTTCATACAGCATTGCGTTGAGCAAGAAGCTACTTTCTCTGGCAAACTATCCATACAAAGTCTGATATATCTTTTTCATGAAGCCATCAAGCTCTTTTTGAACAATCTTTAATAGGCGCTCTTCTTCGACTTTGGGAATAGTCACCCTCTCATTTATATTTTTTTCATTTATTTGAAAATAGGCGCTAGAAGTTAAATCAAAGTTCTTATCCAATTCATATAGTACGCTAGTTATTTTACCATCTATCTCTATTTCAAAATAAGCAGTAACCCCATTACGTCCAGGATGTGATATTTTCAAATCGATGTCTCCTTTTATCTCTATGGAGTCAATTCCTCCATCCAAGCGAATAGCTCCATCGGGAGGAACGACATAGCCCGCTTTACGGATGTCAGACGCATATTTTTCTGATGCCATCAAACGTTGTAAGACGACTATATTGTCCCTCTCTTCAAAGGAGGTTTTTAATTGCATATATTCTTGGTGGTTTTGATACTGAAAATAAAGATTCAAGCCAGTAGCTAAGACAATTACAGAACCAATCACGATTAGTATTTTTTTAAGTCCCGACATTTTTTTCACCCCCTCTGTCTAAGTAATCATAGAAGTGTTGTTCATAAAGCATTGTAATGAGCAAGAAGCCACTTTCTCTGGTAAACTATCCATACAAAGTCTGATACATCTTTTCCATGAAAGCCTCAAGCTCTTTTTGAACAATGTTTAATAGGCGTTCTTCTTCGGCTTGAGAGATGTTCACACTCTCTTTTATATTGTTTTCATTAACTTGAAAGTAGCTGCTAGAAACTAAATCAAAGTTCTTATCCAATTCATAGAGTACACTAGTTATTTTACCATCTATCTCTATTCTAAAATAAGCAGTAACCCCATTCCGTCCCGGATTTGAGATATCCAAATCGATGTCTCCTTTTATCTCTATGGAGTCAATTCCTCCATCCAAGCGAATAGCTCCATCGGGAGGAATGACATAGCCCGCTTTACGGATGTCAGACGCATATTTTTCTGATGCCATCAAACGTTGTAAGACGACTATATTGTCCCTCTCTTCAAAGGAGGTTTTTAATTGCATATGTTCTTGATGGTTTTGATACTGAAAGTAAAGATTCAAACCAGTAGCTAAGGCAATTACAGAAGCAATCACGATTAGTATTTTTTTAAGTCCCGACATTTTTCTCACCCCCTCTATCTAAGTAATCATAGAAGTCTTGTTCATACAGCATTGCGTTGAGCAAGAAGTTACTTTCTCTAACAATCTAACCATACAAGGTTTGATACATTTTTTTCATGAAGTCATCAATCTCGCTTTGAACACTTCTCAACAAGTAATCTTCTTCGGATTGTGAGACAGAAACAATCTCTCTTTTCCCGTTATCATTTTGCTGAGAATAACTGGAATCAATTAAATTCAGATTTTTATCTAAAATAAAAGCTACATGCGTTTGTTTTTCATTAACCTGTGTGATGAAAAATAACTGAAAATCCTTAGCATCCTTTTTGGGAGGGCTAATTTTCAAATGTAACTCTCCTTCTATTTCTAATGGATAAATAACTCCATCCAATCGAATAGCTCCGTCAGAAGGAATAGTATATCCTGCCTTGCGGATGTCAGACGTATATTTTTCTGATGCCGTCAAGCGATGAAGAACCTCAATTCTTTCATTTTTCTCAAAGGCTTCTTTTAAAGCACTAGATTGTTGGAAATGATTGTAAGTAAAATATAAAGGAATCGCTAATAGGAACAAGGACAATACAATCAACCACTTAAACTGTTTTACTTTATCTAACATTCGCCTTTCCTCTATCAACACTCTCTTTCAAATAGGTGGGATTATAAATTCTCACTCATCTTCCTCGTCATCATAAACTGGCTCGCCATGGATTTTGATGTATTCTTCATTCCTGCGGTCATCTTCTTCCCAGACTGGGTCTCTCACATCGTCCATAAATGGAATTTCTTCCAAACTCAGCTCATTAGCCTCTTCATAACTCATCGAAAGGATATCCTCATGCCGTTTTTTAAATTCCTCCACACTTAACCAGCTCTCTTTATCATCTTCGCTAATCTGACCATCAATAGCAGTCGCAATTTCAATAGCCATAATATACATAGCTCGTTTATCAACAGTGAGAAGGTCAAGGTGGGTAGAAGCGATTCTTAAACATTCGCCTTTCTCACGAAAGTCCGACATGATAGCATCTTCGTAATCTAGCTGTATATATTCACATTTATGTGATAAAAAATCATATTTTATCCCTTCCTTTATTTGGACACTCCTCCATCTAACATCATGAGTTTCCTTGTCTAATTCTAAGTGAATAGAAAGTTTATCGATTGGTAAATCTAGATACCCAGCATACGATAAATCTGGCTCTATTCCATCTTTTTTCTCAAACCACATCCTTTTCGCTAGTTCCATGTAATCAAATGGAATTTCTTTGGTGTAATCGCCTTTGATGTATAGTCTCACTCGTCTTCCTCGCTAATCTGACCATCAATTGCAGAAGCTACCTCGACTGCCATGATATACATAGCTCGTTTATCAACCGTTAAAATATCCGTATGTGTCGTAGCAATCCTAAGGTTTTCTCCACGTTCTCTCCCATCAGTAATAAAATCATTTTCAAATTCCAATTGAATGTTTTCATCAGAAAACGAAGTCCAAGGATTGCTCTTATCGTATGGTATATGATTCCATCGTTTATCATTAAATCGCCATTTATCAAATTGAACTCCAAAAAAGAAATCATCCTGTAACATAGCATCATCACCAACATTGGAGAAACTTATTTTCTTGCCATTCCTTAAACCACATTTCCCAGAGCAACTCTCTTGTCGTAAAGGTTATTTTTTTCTTAAAATCACTTTTGATATATAGTCTCATAAATCTGAGATATCGCCTCCATGTGCTAGTATATATTCTTTTCGACGATTGGCTTCTTCCTCCCAAAGAGGGTCGTCTACCACATCCATCGTTTGAATTTCAGTCAAACTTAGTTCATTTGCTTCTTCAAAAGTTAGAGATAGAATAGCCTCGTGCTTTTTCCTAAACTCCTCGACTGTTAGCCATGTCTTCTTATTATCCTCGCTAATTTGCCCATCAATCACCTTTGCAATCTCAAGCGCCATAATGTACATAGCTCGTTTATCAACTGTCAAAACTTCTAGATGGGTGGTTAAAATACGGAGATAGTCTCCCTTTTCATTATAATCCGTAGCAAATGCATCTTCAAAATTAATTTCAATACTTTCCTTAATATGTGAAAAGAGTCTTCGTACCCCTTCCTTTAGGGGGACACTAGACCATCTCTTATCGGCAGTGCCTTTCCTCAAGGATAAATTTGAGAAAAAATCTTCTTGTAATGCATCATTGTTCCCAGCATTTGAGTAAGAAATTTGCTCATCTTCTGGAAACCACATTTTACCAGCTAGTTCTAAATAACCATAAGGTACTCTTTTTGTATAATCACCTTTTAAATATAATTTCATTGTTCACTCCTTATTGCGTCAAGTATTTAAAAGCTTTCCACATATTTTTGATAACTTCTTCTTTAGCTCCTTTTCCAAGTCCATTTAGTTCAGATTGTTCATTTACCCAGTTTACAATATCCTGCCTACTTGAAATAGTTGAGGCTTCAATATCTATGTCGAGGTTATAACCTGACTTTCCACTCCCCGATTGAACTTGGATTTTCCCACTATCTGGCTCCGCATCAACTCGAATATTATCGACTTTTTTACCGTTAACTCGTCCAGAAATCTTTTTTCCAAAAGACTTACTCGTCGGTTTATTTGCCTTCCAGCTGTCATAGTTACTGGAATAATCAACCTGAATTTCGCCATTTTGTAAGGCTGTCTTTGTGATAGCTGATAAGCTAGTTACTGCTCCACTAGCTATCAGTACATTCCCATATTGAACCCCTGTTACAGATGCTGCGGTACCAGCTACGATACTTGTCCCTGCTGTTGGCGGACCAGCCATTACACTCAAGACTTCTAGGGCTCCACTCGCAAAGTAAACTCCCAATCCAGAGAAAATTTGAGCTACTCCACTCCAAAATTCGACTGAATTTGCTTCAAAGTTTTGGGCTTTTAGTTCATCAAGCTTTTTGTTAACCAAATGAGTATAGTCAGCATCATATTTCCCATTTTTTAAAACGACATAGCCTTGTTCCAAGGAATGAATTTCAATGATATTCCCTGTTTCATCAATCTTAAGAGTGTGATTGTAGTCGTCAATTATTTTATCCCATTCGGACTTGTCATGGCCTTTTAAGCGCTTCTTTAATTCGGCACGATAGTAGGCATCACCATCGTCCGATAGCATCATATCCCTAGAAGCTTTATTGATTGCACGAGTTTCTGAATCTTGAAAATCTCTTTTTGCATGCGAAACAATCTTCACATCCTTCATCTTTTGCACCCAGCTCATGTCCAGACCGTCCGCATAGTAGTTGCCATCGCTATCGACAATGACTTTACTTAGTTGCGTAGCTCCTTGAATCGCTAAGCTAAGGACTTCTAGACTATCGCTGAAATACTGGGAAACCTCTGAGACAAAAAATTCTAGTTTTTCAATCTTGTCATCCAAATCCTGAATACCTGACTCGATTTGAGACTTGGTATTGTAGAGGATGGTCTTCTCAGAGAAAGCTTTCCCCCAATTCAGTGTAAAGAGGTCTTTGATTTGATTTAGCCAGTTCTCTCTCGCTTGAATCTGAGCTTCTACGATAGCTAACTGCTCTTCCCTCAATTTTTTCAGTTCCTTGAGCTGGTCTAGGTCCAAATCTCCATATCCAGAGACCTGAGCATCCGCATTTTTGTAGGAGGTCAACTCTAGTTGGATATCATCTATCGCTGCTTGTAACTTCTTGATGCTGGGGATGATAATCTCTGTAAAAAGACCCTTCCCAGCTGTGTAGGCTGCTCCTGTCAGCTCACCTGAGTCTAAAGAGGAAATCAGGTGGTCACATCCACTAGATAAGCGGTCCGTGACTTCATTTGCGACCTGGAGATTGTTAGTCATAGCTTGAATCAATTCTTGGGATTCTTGTGCGCTGTATTTTACTCCCATGGTAGCCGATTCCTTTCTGATATCAGTTCTTCTCTAGCTTCATCGAAAGACCGACGAGCCTTCTTCGTTTGTTTTCCCAATTCATCCAGTTCCTCATCTACATAAGAGTTGATCTGTCGTTGAATGGTTCTATTATCACTTTCGATTTGCTCTATCACTTGACGAGAACTAGGCGAGATAGCTAATAGAGTCGCCATACGATGGTGGATACTCTGGATTTCTGAGTGAAAGTGAGTTAGCTGCTGTTCATATTGTCTTTTTAGAGTCTGAAGACTTTCTTCTTTATCGTCAATCTTGACAATTTCTCGCCAAAGTTTGTAGCGTTTTTCTTCGTTCTTATCTGCCATTTTTAATGTTCCCATCTCTTAGCCAGCTCTACGTCGCGTTTTTCAATCTTATGAGCAATTTCTGGAAACTTATTTGCTTGGGTCAAAACAGCCGAGCTGAAATCACTGACCGCCTGAAGCATTTGATTGCAAGCCTGGCGTCCAGCTTCCATCCCTGCAATTTCAGAAGTATATGAAAATTCTACTTGCTGATTTTGCTTCTTGCTCGTGTCATACCCAACCAATTCATTAATAGCTGCCTCTGCTGCTATCGTGCTAGATTTTATCTTTCCACCCATACTTCAAACTCCCTTTATTCATTGTATATTGACCATATCATAACACAAAAATAGTACGATTTCAAAACAAACCCTAAGGGCAAGTGAGCTCATCTCCTTAGAGTAAACTCTATCGCTCAGTGAATGAGTTTGACAAAGACGCCACTAGTGATTTTGGAGACCCGTTTTCTGATGCCTTATAGTTTGAGTAGTCTTATTAGCAAGGCTTGTTCACCTCTCGTGAGAAACAGAAAAAGACAAGCCCTAGAAAAATTCCTAGGGCTCGTCTTATGTGTCATAATGAGCTACGTTTTAACTGACTCCTACAACTCTGTCCGATTTTCAATGGCTCGTAAGAGTGTGACTTCGTCCGCATACTCGATATCTGCTCCCACGGCTAGTCCTCGTGCTAGGCGAGTGACCTTGATACCAGCTGGCTTGAGCAAACGAGAGAGATACATCGATGTCGCTTCCCCATCCGCTGTCGCATTGGTTGCCACGATCACTTCTGAAACCTCACTATCCATGAGACGGGTCATAAGGCTCTTGAGGTTGATATCGTCTGGGCTGATACCATTCATCGGAGAAATGAGGCCATGCAAGACATGATAGAGTCCGTGGTATTCTTGGATATTTTCCATAGCAGCCACATCGCGACTATCCTCTAGCACCAAGATGGTTGTCTGGTCTCGAGTCGAATCCGTACAGATAGAGCAAGGGTCATCATCCGTCAGGCGACCACAGATGGAACAATAGGTCAATTCCCGTTTAGCAGACAGGAGATTTTTGGCAAATTCATTGACATCGTCATCAGACATTCCAATGGTATAGAAGGCTAGGCGGGTAGCCGTTTTGATTCCGATACCTGGTAACTTTGAATAGCTATCAATCAGCTTGGCAATAGGTGTTGGATACAGCATAAGTTCCTTTCTAATTCATTGGATGGTGTTGGTGATAAAGATTGATAATGTCGCGTGCAATAGAAGGTCCGACACCGTTTGTAAGGTTGGTGTTATGAGGAAAGACGACTGCGACCGCGATTTGAGGATTTTCGGTCGGTGCATAGGCGACTGCGTTGGTATTATTGGCTTTTTGACCGCCATTAACGTAACTTTCGGCAGTACCCGTTTTCCCGCTGATGGAAACGGCGGCGCCATTTGAAAAGGCACGACCAGTTGTCAGAGCACTCGTTCCATGCGAAACTTGATAGAAACCTTGCTGTAAGATAGCCATATCTGATTCTGAGATATTGACCTTGTTTAGTTCCTTAGTGGCTGTTTCTTGAACCAGGCTGCCTAAGCCACCTTGGTCATTGTTTCCATAAATCCCTTCAACGATGTGAGGAGCCAAACGTACTCCATTGTTTGCGATGGTTGCAACATACTGGGCTAGCTGCATCGGTGTGTAGTTGTCAAACTGACCAAAGGAATTATTGATATAGTTCCCCAAATCAAATTCTTTTGGCGTAAATCCTGTAGATTCATCTGGGAGGTCAATCCCTGTTGAAGCTCCGAGTCCATATTCCCCAAAGGTTGATCGCAATTTGCCCATTGCAGTCTCTAACTGTCCCGTTGCGACTGTCATATTTGGTGTGTAGGTTTGTCCCATGATTCCTAGCGCAGTTTGAACCATGTAGGTATTAGAAGAGTATTCCAAAGCCTCAACTGCTGTGATAGGGAAAGAGCCATAGGACAAGGTATACCATGAATTGATAGGGGCCGAACCTTGGAAAACGATCGGCTGGTCTGTCAAGGTTTGATTACCTGACAAGACTCCATTTTCCCAACCAGAGCTAAGGGTTGCTGCCTTAACAACAGATCCTGGCACAAAGACGTTGGTTATTGTTCCAAGCGAATCTGAACTTAATTTACCGGATTCGACATCATGCTTGACACCTGACATGGCCAAAACTGCACCGGTTTTAGGATTGAGGGCTACGGCGTAGACTCCTTCAGAATATTTGGCTCCACCGTTGCCCAACTCTGAGTTGAAGTAACTCTTGAGTAGGTCATCCACACCATCCTGGAAAGCTAGATCAATCGTTAACTTGATATTGTTTCCTTTGCTTCCTTCTTCGACATTTTCCACACTTTCCATATTTCCGTGTTTGTCGAGATGGATTTCTTTGACGGAGCGTTTGCCTTGAAGAACATCTTCATATTGCTTTTCAAGATAGGAAGTTCCCACTCGGTCATTGAGAGAATACCCTTTTTTGAGATAAGCATCAACTTCCTCAGCTGGCAGTCCTGACTTTTCATTTGAAACGCTACCGACGATTGTCGATAAAGATGTATCCAGTACTTTACGATCCCATGAGGTTGAAATGCTGATACCTGGTAATTCCTTGGACGCTGATGCAACGAGAGCAACTTGGGTATCATCTAAGGCATCCGTAGAAATGGTTCCCGTTGCAAAATTTTCAACAGCATTGAGCTGACTAAAGAGATAGATTTCCTTTTTCTGGTCATCTGTATAATTAAGCTGACTCACGTCAATGCTTTCAACCGCATTATTGTAAAGTGTCGCTTCCGATAAGCGGTTCCCATCTGAATCCAGGCGTTTATCACTTGGCAAGGATTCGACTGTTTTTTTGTAAATATCCTGGTCCGCCAAGTAGTAGTCTGCAATCTGTCGATCTGTCAGATCAGGGGAGGTTACATTCACATATGTGAGAAGTTTCTTGGCTGTCTCCTTCAATTCAGTTGCAGTCATTTTATTGTTTCGTGTGAAAGAAACAACCTGCTTGACAGTATTTTCTACCAAGGGTTTCCCTGCCGCATCATAGATCTGTCCACGAGCTGAACTGGTTGTTACCCTTGTTTGGCTGGCTGAAGCCAATTTTGTTTCATAAAAATCTTTATTGAGCACCTGCATGTATAACAAACGACCAATAATGGCCATAAAGAGCAGGATGACAATCGCAAATAATAAATTAAGCCGAATCGGAATCGAATGGCTATTAAATTTTCTCATACAACTAAGACTCTTTTCTAGAAAAATTCCCGATTTCCACCTTTATTTTCCCTAAAATAATAGAGTAAATAGGTGAATCTCAGTACATTTCATTGTACCATATTTTACGGAGAAACTCTTGGAAAAGTCGAAGCATTTTTTGACTTTTAATTGAAAATGCCTTTTTATTTGGTTATCCTATTTTCTATGATATAATGATAGTAATAGTTAGGAAAGCGTTAACCTTTAAGACTTTGACTCATAAAAAGGAGCCTCATGAACAAGCCAGATATCGCAACCATAATCGACCTCCATTTTGAAGAATTAACCGAGCTCGAGCAAGAAATCGCTCGCTATTTTTTACAAGCTGAAACGATCCAAGATGATCTCTCTTCTCAGCAAGTTACCCAGAAATTACATATCTCCCAAGCAGCCTTGACCCGCTTTGCCAAAAAGTGTGGTTTTACAGGCTACCGAGAATTCGTCTTTCAATACCAGCACCAAGCTAGTAAACCGGACACTCATTCGCACAAACACAGTCCTTTAACCAAACGTGTTTTGCGAAGCTACAGTATCATGCGAGAACAAACACAGGATTTGATTGACGAAGAACAACTGGAACGCGTCGCCCAATTAATCGATGACGCAGAACGAGTTTACTTCTTTGGGACGGGAAGTTCTGGTCTGATTGCCCGTGAGATGAAACTGCGCTTTATGCGACTAGGTGTTGTCTGTGAAGCTTTGACCGATCGGGATGGCTTTGCTTGGACGACCAGTATCATGGATGAAAACTGTCTGGTACTTGGCTTTTCCCTATCAGGAACTACCCAATCCGTCCTCGATAGTTTGTTGGATGCCAAGGAAATGGGTGCCAAGACCATCCTCTTTACCAGCGCACCAAACAAAAACAGTCAGGCCTACACCGAAACGGTCCTTGTGGCAAGCCATAGTCAATCTTCTTACATCCAGCGTATTTCCGCTCAACTCCCTATGCTCATTTTAATAGATTTGATTTATGCCTACTTTTTAGAAATCAATCGCGATAGCAAAGAAAAAATCTTTAACAGCTATTGGGAAAATAAAAAACTCAACGGCTATCGTAGACAAAAACGCGTTAGAAAATCCTAGTTTGGTTGAACCAAACTAGGATTGTTTTGTCTTGAAATGATAGTAGGCTCCCAACATCCCTGCTGTATTTTGGTGATGGACAAATTCTAATCGTAAAATAAAACGAGCTATTCTTCAGAAGTACGTTCTATAAGATTATAGTTTAATGCAAAGTGTAGCGATATAATCATTTCCATAAGGTGATAATCGATGTCTTTTATCACATGATTCATAAAAATCGATCATAGCGAGACCATTTTTAAGTTGTCCTCTAATCTGACTTTCTAAGGTATGGCTAAATTCATATCCATATTCTGGATTGATGGTGATTTTACCTTCCTCTTCAAGCTCTCTTGAATTAAAAGGGATTGAAAACTTTAACAGTAATTCCTCATCGGGTTTGTCCCATACAGTGTCAGCATCATACATGTAGATCCAAGGATTCATAAATCCGACCATTAACAAACCGCCCTTTTTCAATACGCGAGAGGCTTCTTTATACATGTTTTCTAAATCTTCTATATATACATTTGAAACCGGATTAAAAATAATATCAAAAGTTTCATTTTCAAATGGAAATGGTTTTGTCATATCGCCTTGAACGGTATTGATTTTTAAGCCTTCTCTTTTGGCAACCATTTCATCTCTTTCTAATTGTGATTTAGAAAAATCCATGATGGTGACATCATAACCTTTTGCAGCAAAAACGGGACCCTGCTGGCCACCACCACAAGCTAACCCTAATATCTTTTTTCCCTTGGCTTTTTCAAACCATTCTGTCGGAACTTTTTTCCCCACAGTTAAGGCGACAGAAATTGGATGCTTTCTAGCTTCTTCTAATTCTTCATGTGTCAATGGCTCAGTATAGTCGTTTTTTACATTATTCCATCTATCTTCATTTAATTTTATATAATTACTCATCTTACAATCTCCTCGTAATTTTATATGATTTCGATTTAAGTTGGATGTGTTGCCACACTTCTCTCACCTCTAGAAATTCTAATTTATCAATTTTTCGTCCATCTCATTATATCATTTTTCCACATTTTCCCATTTAGTCAAGCTAAATATCAATTAAATGGATGATAGAATTGCTCTCGCCTTAACTTCTTATGCAAGGTAGTTATTTTCTCCTAGTTTCTCACGATTACCTCCTTTGGCTCAAATTTTTCAATAAAAAAAGAATTAAGCAAAACAGTTTTCACTCAAGTAGTGATTCAGTGTTTTTCTTAATTCTATAGCTCCAAACTAGGATTGTTTTGTCTTGATACTCTTCGAAAATCAAATTCAAACCACGTCAGCTTCACCTTGCCGTACTCAAGTACTGCCTACGGCTAGCTTCCTACTTTGCTCTTTGATTTTCATTGAGTATAAAATGATAATAGGCACCCAACATCCCTGCTGTATTTTGGTGATGGGCAAATTCTAATCGTGTTTTTTCAGCTAGGCTTGGTACCAAGGCGGCCTTCAAGGCTGCGCGAATCTTCGGTTTGAGGATAGCTTCTTGCCCCATGATACCGCCACCGAGAATGACCACTTCTGGATTGGCAACGTAGCAAATATTTGCCAGACCTTTTCCTAAATAGTCTACCATGCGGTCAATGCCAGCCATACAGATCTTGTTTCCTTCGGTAGCTTCCTTGAAAATGCGTCGCCCATTCCACTGATCAACTGAATCTCCATGAGCTGTTGCTACATACTCAACCAAGGCTGTCGTAGAAGCAAGATCCTGAAAAGCTCCATCCTGCATGTGCATGTAACCGACTTCGCAGGCCGAATTGCTAAATCCATGGAAGACTTTCCCATCCATAATCAAGCAACCACCGATACCTGTTCCAATGGTCAAGCAAAGTGTGACACTCGCTCCCTTACCTGAACCAGATACTGCCTCAGCAAGACCTGCACAGTTGACATCATTTTCAATCTCACAAAGAATAGCAAAACTCGTCTCGATTTCCTTCTTGAACTGGGTTCCTGCATAGTTGGGAATCTGAGGACCAGCATAGAAAATCTCACCCTTATCAGGATCCACCATTCCTGCAGAAGAAATGGCAACACCTGCTACTGGGCCTTTTTCTATATAGCTGGCTACGATATCTTTTGTCTTTTGTAAGATATGAGGTCCACCCTTATGCGCCTCGGTTGGCATTTCATGCGATTCAACAAGTTGGCCTTCTTGGTCAATCAAACCATATTTGATGTTGGTTCCACCGATATCAATTGCAACGTAGTGTGTCATAAATACCTCCTTATGGATTAGAGGAAGCGCTCCTTGGTTTCACGAATCAAGGCTGCAGCTGCTTCTACAACTGGTCGATCTTCTTCAGTCACTGGCGTCAATGGTGAACGGACAGAACCAATGTTCAAGCCTTCATTGATTTTCAAGACTTCTTTGATCACACCGTACATATTTCCATGAGCAGAAGTGAGCTTGCCAATGATTGCGTTGATAGCGTATTGCAATTCACGCGCTGTTTCCAAATCTTTCTCTGCAATCAACTCATTAAGTTTCAAGAAGAGTTCTGGCATAGCACCATAAGTACCACCAATACCAGCTTTGGCACCCATGAGGCGACCACCTAGGAATTGTTCATCTGGACCATTAAAGACGATGTGGTCTTCTCCACCAAGGCTGACAAAGGTTTGGATATCTTGAACTGGCATAGAAGAGTTCTTAACACCGATAACACGAGGATTCTTCAACATTTCAGTGTAGAGACTTGGAGTCAAAGCAACACCTGCCAATTGAGGAATATTGTAAATCACGTAGTCTGTGTTTGGAGCTGCAGCACTGATATCATTCCAGTATTTGGCAACTGAGTATTCTGGCAAGCGGAAGTAAATCGGTGGAATCGTTGCAATGGCATCTACACCCAAGCTTTCCGCGTGGCGAGCAAGCTCCATACTATCTTTGGTATTGTTGCAAGCTACGTGAGCGATGATAGTCAATTTGCCCTTGGCAACTGCCATGACTTCTTCCAAAATCAACTTGCGATCTGCCACACTTTGGTAGATACATTCACCAGAAGAACCATTGACATAGAGACCTTGAACTCCCTTATCAATGAAGTATTGAACCAAGGCACGCGTACGCTCTGGACTTACCTCTCCTTGATCATCATAACATGCGTAGAAGGCTGGAATGACACCTTCGTATTTTTTTAAATCTGACATAGATTTTCTCCTAAGATTTCTTTTTTCTGCTGAGAGCAGTTCTATTCTTTACAAGTTTAGTATACACCTTGTGAAAATCGCTTTCAATATCTTATATACACTTAGATTTTAGTTTCTACTTGTATTTTAGAAACTGTAACGATTGAAAGTAGTTTCAGAAACAAGTCATCCTACTGGTATTTGGCGAAGATTTTCTCCATCAATCCTGCTTGGAGAAAGACTAGCAAACCAAAACCAAAGAGGATAAAAGCTGATCCTCCCAAAAGGAGAGTGAAGGCGGATAGATAAAGAACCATCACAATGAGAAAGAGAATGGCTAACATGAGGAAGAACCATGGAAAGTTAAAACTTGCCAAGATAAGCCCTTTTTGCAGCACTTCTTTCCAAGATAGATCATAGCGGGCAGCGATGGGATAACTAGCCAGCATCACCAGAGTGAGGAAGATGAGAATCCCCAAACAAATAGCTTTCACAATCTGAAAAGGTAAAGCTGTCTGGCCCCAGAAAAGATAGAGGTCTAGAAAGCTTAATGACACAATGCCCAACTCTAGCAAACCCAACTGAAGCCCCAGTTTTAGATTTTGCTTGAAGGCCCTTATATAAGTTCTAAAGACTGGTACCCGTCTGCTTCTCTTAATCTCGAACATAGTCTCATAGAGGCTGATTTTCGCCACTCCAATCGTCACGATAGGCAAACAAGAGACAACAAAAAGAAGATTGGCTGTCACAATATCCAAGACCTTCTCACTGAAACGCATGAGAAAATTATCTGTATCAAATGCTGCCTTGATCAGGCTTACTCCTTTTTGTGCCATGTTTGCTCCTCCTGATTCTTTTAATCAATCAAAATTTTAAAGAGATATTTGCGAACCTTCTCTTCCATACCTGCATAGCCATTTGGCTGATGCGGTTCTCCTGGGAAGAAAATCGCAAAATTGTGATAACCCAACAAGAGTGGGTAGCGTTCATGACAATGGACAAAACCAATGTCGCTCGCTTCGTCAAATGCTACCGCCTCGTCTTTGATACGTGAACCGTAGCTCGAATATTCATGTCCTTCTACCAGCAAATGCAAATCTGCATAGTGTTTATGGTGCTCAAATTGATCATTTTCAGCCTGATTGAGGACATTTCCCTGAACAACTAGAAAGACCCTGTCCCCGTCAATCTCATACTTACCGAGTTCGAAAGAATCCTTACGGTGCTGGTAGAGATAGTCGATAGCCTTATCTAGATTGGGATGAATCCCTTTGTAAAAGGTGATGTTTTTCAAATCGTCAAAAATCATACTGTTTCCTTCGTTTCTGATAGTTACTATTTTTCAGTTTCGAATGTTCCTTTTCTATTTCCCTGTAATAGTGCGGACGGAAGCAAATTCCTTCGGTATTTCATTCCTAATTTTTGATCCTTTTGCTCTTTCATCGTCAGTCTCAAAAATTCCGTCTAAGATAAAGCGTTAGGTGCTTATCTTAGATACCACTAAAGCGGGAAATAGATACAATAAAACAAACCTACTCTAACTAGTATCATGAAAAGAGTTCATTCTTAAGTTTATAAGTGTCTGACAAAATCTCTATGGCATACAAATACCCAACATTTTGTAGACACTTATAACTCTGTATTCTCTTATACTCAATGAAAATCGAAGAACAAACTAGGAAGCTAACCGCAGGCAATACTTAAGTATGGCAAGGTGATGCTGACATTGTCTGAATTCGATTTTCGCAGAGTGTTATCCTTTAACAGCTCCCATAGTAATACCCTGTGTGAAGGATTTTTGGAAGACAAGGAAGACGGTTACGATTGGCACGGCTGCAAGAGCTGCACCCGCCATGATCAAACCATAGTTGGTTGCCATTTCGGCCTGCATGGTCGCAACCCCGAGTGAGATGGTCAAGTTTTGACGTGAAGTCAACATAACCAACTGCATGAAGTAGTCGTTCCAAGTATTGATGAAGGTAAAGATTGCAAGGGCTGCAAATCCTGGTTTCACAATAGGGAAGGCTACGCTCCAGAAAGTACGAATTTCACCACAACCGTCGATTTTAGCTGATTCAAGCAATTCTGTTGGAATATTTTCACTGAACTGTTTCATGAGAAAGACCCCAAATGGCCATCCAATCAAAGGCAGGATAACTGCCCAAAGAGTATCGTGAATTCCCATGAAGTTGACGATACGTACCAATGGTACAAGGACAACTTGTTTTGGAAGAGCCATGGCAGCGATAAAGACTGCAAAGAGAATGCGCTGACCATAGAAACGTTTTTTAGCTAGTACATAACCTGCTAGAGAAGAGGTTGCACAAACCAAGAACATAGTTACCAATGAAATAAATACAGAGTTCCACATCCACTGCATGGCAGGGTTTTGCACCATGAGTTGTTGGAAGTTTTCCATTGTTGGAGCTTTAGGGAACCATTGTGGTGGAATCATAATGGTATCAGGCTGTGATTTGAAGGCCCCTGTCAAAATCCAGTAGAATGGAAAGATGAACAGCACGGTCAACAAGAGTAAGATAATCGTTGAAATAACAGTGAAAGCTGTTAATGGTTTCTTTTGTGTAGATTGCATAGCTGTCTCCTTTCTTTAGTATTCTACGTCGTTTCCAAGTACTTTAAATTGAACAAAACTTACGATCGCAATCATAATTGCCAAGAATACACCGATAGTGTTTGCATAGCCGTATTCTGTCAATTGGAAGGCTTTTTCGTAAAGGTAGTACATCAAGGTACTTGTTGAGTAGTTTGGACCACCAGAAGTCAAGAGCTGAATCAAGGCGAAACATTGGAATGAGTTGATGGTTGTAATGATTGCGATGTAAAGAGTTGTTGGAAGAAGGCTAGGCCATTTGATCTTCCAGAAGACTTGAAATTCAGTCGCACCATCAACACGCGCTGCTTCAACTAGTGAGTTATCAATATTTCCCATAGCAGCGATATAAAGGATAATCGGTTGACCAACAGATGTTGTCAAAAGGATGATCATAATCGCTAGCAAAGCCCAGTTTTTATCACCCAACCAAGAAATGTTTTGGCTGATGATATGACTTGACTTAAGGACAAAGTTTAGAATCCCTGATAGGGGGTCATAGATCCATTTCCATACAACCGTTACGGCAACACTACCTGTTACAACTGGTAGGAAGAAGACGAAACGATAGAAAGATCGAGCAATAGCATTTTGATGATAGGTTTGAGATGCTACAAAGAGCGAGAAGAGTACAACAATTGGTACTGATCCAATAACTAGGATAACGGTATTGATCAAAGACTTGGTAAAGACAGGATCTTTAAACATACGAATGTAGTTGTCCAAGCCTACAAACTCAAATTTCGTCATGGAGTAGTTAAAGAAACTTGTAATGAATCCCATAATCATAGGAGCCAAGACAAAGATGACAAAGAAGAATAATACTGGTGCTAGGAAAGCATAGGAAATCACTGTTTCCCGCATGCGAATTTTATTAACTTTCACAGTCGGCACCTCTCTTTCAAATAGAATAGTTTTTGATTTTCTTGAACTGTTTTAAAACCAAAATGAAATTTTTTAAGATTCGCTTATGTAAGAACTTCATTTTAATTTCGTGACAGTTCCTACCATTTCAAACAAAAGTCCCCCTTTTCTTACACCGTAGTGCACAGGGAAAAGGGGGGAATCAATCTGACTTAGTGCTTATTGTTTTGTAGCTTTTTTGATGGTTTCGTTAGCTTTTTCAGTGAAGGCTTTCAAAGCATCCGCTGGTTTTTCGTCACCATTTGATACAGATTGCAACATTGGGAACCAAAGTGTTCTCATTTCAGCAAATCCATCGATAGTATTGTAGTATGGTGAGTAGTATTTAGTCCAGCCACTGATTGTTTCCATACGTTTGTCTTCATAAAGTTTACCAAATGAAGTACGAACTGGGAAGGCGCCTGTACGAACTACGTCTTTAGGACCCCATTCTTTGTCATCTGCGATGAATTGAACAAATTTCTTAGCAGCTGCGATTTTCTTATCGTCTTTGTTGTTAAATACTGCAAATCCGTTTACAAGGTATTCAAGAGATGGTTTACCAGAGTCTGATGGGAATGGTACTTCTACCACGTCTACCTTACTTGCTTCCAAGAGTTTCGCTTGGATACCGTTTTGAGCTGGTGCCCAAAGGATTGTGTATGAAGTTTGACCGTTGGCAAAGTTTTGGATATCTGCTCCACCGTCAAATTGTGAACCGTTGTTCAACAAACCGTCTTTAATCCAGCTAGCAGCTTTTTCAAGACCTTTGACGAATTTAGGATCGTCTGTTGTATATTTGGTTACGTCTTTGTCTGTTACAGAACCGCCATAAAGGTTTGCAATGAAGGCACGTGTTCCTTGGTCTCCCCCTTGACCAGAACTGAACAATGAACCTGGTGTATAGCCTTTATCTTTAAGCGCTTTCAAAACTTTTTCAAAGTCATCAGTTGTCCAACCTTCTTTTACAAGGTTTGCAACTCCAGCATCTTCCAACATTTTCTTGTTCATAGCCATGTAGAATGGAGCTGAACTGATTGGATACATGTAAGCTTTATCTCCAGCCTTACTTGCTTGTACGATGTTTTCGTTGTTGACATCTTTGACGAATTCGTCTGTGAAGAGGTCGTTCAACTCAGCCAATTTACCGTTTTTACCGTATTGGATGATACGTCCTGGTGCGTCAAAGAGTACGTCTGGCGCTGTTCCTGCTTCGATGGCTGTTGTGATCTTTTCAGGACCTGACTTGAAGTCGATGGTTTCCAATTTCACTTTTACATCTGGATTTGCTTTTTCAAAAGCTTCGATGATTGATTTTTCATAAGTTCCAACACCGTCACCAGTTTTTTCTTGTGTGAAGACTGGGAATGCCCACCAAGTGATTTCTGTTTTTCCGCTATCGCTACTAGAGCTTCCAGCATCTTTACTTCCACCAGAATTACCACAAGCCGCAAGGCCAAGAATCGCAGCACCCGCAAGTACTGTACAAGCTAGTTTTCTAAATTTCATTTGTATTCTCCTAATTGATAAGCGTATCCATATTGGATAATGAGTTCTTTATATTTGTATACGTTTTCATTTTATCCGACGCATCAACCACTCTCCTCTGTTTTGAGATTGTGTTATTTAAGACCGGCAACAAAGCGTTCCGTAATCTCTTTTGGTCTAGTAATAGCCCCACCAACAACGATACCTCGCACCCCATATTCAAGGATTTGTTTGGCTTGTTCTGGTGTATGAATCTTCCCTTCAGCGATGACATCCACACCTGCTTCACACAGTTTTTTGATCAGTTCAAAGTCTGGACCATCTACTTTGGGACTATAAGAGGTGTAACCTGATAGCGTTGTTCCAACAAAATCAATTCCTGCTTCAACTGCTGCTATACCCTCTTCAAACGTGCTAGTATCAGCCATTAAGAGTTGATGCGGATATTTTTCTTTGACTTGTCGGATAAAGTCCTGAATTTCCAAACCGTCGTAACGTTCACGTTTGGTGCAATCCAGAGCAATGACCTCGATGTCTAGTTCAGCCAGTTCATCCACTTCTTTCATCGTAGCTGTAATGAAAGGCTCCTGTGGCGGATAGTCACGTTTGATAATCCCGATAATCGGGAGTTTCGTAACCTCCTTAATCTCCTTGATATCGCGAACACTGTTTGCTCGGATACCGACTGCTCCACCTTGCTCAGCCGCTTTGACTAGCAAGGGAATGACTCCTCCCACTTCTGTATAAAGCGGTTCGTGAGGAAGTGCCTGGCAAGAGACAATGATTCCATCTTTGATTTGTTCAATCAAGGCTTCTTTGCTGATCTGTGGCATCCTCTTTCCTCCCTTTCTTGTTCTTATGGGCTTATTATATATCATTTGTTAAGCGCTTTCAATAGCTTGTAGTAGAATGGATTTCAGTTTCAAAACTATTTTATAGAACAGACTATCCTGAAAGTAGTTTCAGACCTCTTATGATTTCAAATCAACCTGAATATCATAAAAAAAGATAGCAGGCTGAAAAACCTGCTATCTCTTCTGAGACTTACTCAAATAGCTTTTACTTATTATTCTTTTCTCTTCTTGCCAAATGCAAACAAGGATAAAAGAACACCTGCAAGACCAAGGGAAATCAGTGAGTTTGTTTCCTTACTTCCTGTATTTGGAAGTTCATCTTGTTTAGCTGCTGGCGCTTGATAGGTCACATCTTGGCCTAGAGACAGTTTGTTGTCTGCAGCTGCTAATACTAGATTGGTGTCTCCCTTGTACTCTGGCACTTCAAGGACTGCTGCCTCAGCACCATTGACTCCACCCTTATACTCTGGCAAGTCATTTGAAGCTGCCAAGACAAAGTTAGCACCTCCTCTATATTCCGGAAGCTCGTTTGAGGCTGCTAGAACTGCATTGACTCCACCCTTGAACTCTGGAAGTTCATGGACTGCTGCCTCAACAGCGTTGACACCACCTGTAAATTCAGGCTTTTCAACCGTTGACGCTGCTTCTTCGCCTACTGTTGATAATGGACCGGTGTACTCTGGCATCTCTGCCACTGGGGCTTCCTCAGCATTGACACCACCAGTGAATTCTGGTTTTTCTACTGTTGGAGCTGGTTCTTCACCTACTGTTGCCAATGGTCCAGTGTACTCTGGTATCTCTGCCACTGGGGCTTCCTCAGCATTAACACTACCTGTGAACTCTGGAACCTCATGGATAGCAGCTTCACTGCCATTAATACCATCGCTTAGTTTAGAGCCAGCTAAAGAAACTGGTAAATTGTGCATGCTTTCAATTGCACCCTCAGCTAGACCTGTAATCCTTTGCCCCATATCCTCTGGGTCTATTGTGAATAGGAGAGTTTTTGTATCGTACTGGGTCATGAAGGTTGCTGTTTTACCATTTGCTAACTGAAGGGTCGGAGCCTTGTTGACCAATACTTCCGAATCAAACTCCATGGCGATAATACCTGGCCATTTTTGGATGGCATATTTTACTTTTGCTTCTTTAGGAGAAATTCTGTCTTTGCTTAAGAAATCCCAGTTGAATTTCTTATAGGATAAAGTATAATCGTTTTGATTGCCATCCGCATGCTCATAAAGCAAACCATATTCGCCATTTCCGAGATCTTGGAGTGAGTTGTAAGCAAACTTACCACTTTGTATAGGATTGTGTTTTAGCCACGTCAACTCACCATTCTCCTCAACACGAGCTAGGTGAACCAAACCATTGTTGCGTCCAGGACCACCAGCATTGCTTAGTAGAATGTATTCCTTTCCTTCATGCATGGTGTGAATAGCGGACATTTGAACATAAACGTCTTTTACTTGAGGATATCGCTTGATTTCCTTATCCCACGTTGCTCCTCCATCATGACTGGTCGCAACCTGAAGATCGCCAGTCAACCCACGCATAAAGAGCTTGAGATCCCCATTATTCAACTGAACTACAGTCGACTCCGTATTTTGGGCACCTGGATTATTCATGGTTGAAGAGTGAATGGTTTGGTTGCCTACTGGGCGGTTATCATTAACTGCTTCCCCTGCTTGCCATGTTTCTCCATGATCATCTGAATAAATTACACGAGATGATTGTGAACCATTTAGGTAGGAAACGTTGTTTGTTGTATAAACTGGAATCACCAGTCTTCCCTTATGAGGTCCTGTACGTAAGGCAATCCCCGTACCAGGTCCAGTTCCTAGGAAGTGCATCCAATCTTTCCGAATCCCATGTGTAATATCTTTTGGTGCAGACCAAGTCTTCCCATCGTCATCACTGTAGGACATCCATAGGTAGTTGGTATTGGAAACTCTAAAAATATTCTTTTCGCTATATTCAAAATAAATATTTCCGATTAACTCATTCCCTTTATACAAATCTCCCTTATCGCTGTAGGCTGGTTTTTTAGGGTCAACGACAACACGATAATCTGTCTTTCTATTTTGAGGGTCGAAAACCTCTCCGTTTTCTCGAATTGTATAGCGACCTGATTCTCCTTGCTTATATAAAACTTGATAAACTTTATCTCCCACTTGTTCATAAGCTTTCGGAGCTTGCCCCGGCAATGAAAATACTGCCTTACTTTCAAGGAACATGTCATAAATTGCAAAAATTCTCTTTGTTTCAGGGTCTTGCACCAAGGCCATATCAATATTGACTGGAGATGGCCAATCTGCATGTTTAGCATGCTCATTGTCACGAGGATTTGAGATTACGATTCGGTCTCCCCATGTTTTTCCATTATCTGAGCTGCGACGAACAACCATCCCAATATCTCCCCAGTCAGAATGGTGCAAACGTCTTTCATCCGTTCCTGCAATCAGCGTTCCTTTATCTGTCTTGAGAAGAGCTGGGATACGATAACTCTTGATACCATCTTTATTTGGTTGATTGTTCCTACCACCTTCAAATACGTCTTCTTTCTCAGTGACTTTTGCTCCCTCAGGAAGTTTCTGTTCCAATTCACCTCTTTCAAATAATTGACTTCGTGTTTGAACTTCATCTGGGCTTAAAGCACGATCGTAAACGGTTAGGTTTCGAACTTGTAGGTTTGATGCCCAAACTGTTTTATTGCCCCGTTTGGTTGCTCCAAGTTGAGCTTGATTAACATCTGGCATATCTTTAATGAAGTTACCAGATTTGAGACTTGTTCGAGATAAGACACCGTTCACATAGAGACGAACTCGACCATGAGGTAACTCCGCTGTCGGTTGTTCGACAGTAAAGGTCACGGAATTCCATTGTCCAGGGCGAACTTTCAAAGGGGCATCTGTATACTTATCATAGAACTGCTCTCCGTTAGCGCCACGCCCTTCAATAAGAGCTGTATTATCAAGGACCGACATAGTAAAATACTCATTTTCCTTGGTGTCACTGGATACAGAGAAGAGATTGTAAAAGCGTGGAGATGATGCATCTGGTTTGAACTCCATGTGAACTGTAGCATTTTGAAGTTTCTTTAGTTTATCTAGTTCACTTGATAAATCAACTCTCTGACCATTTGCTGCATTGGTTTCAACATCTTCTTTTTCAAGGACAGGATTAGCATTTTTTAAATCTCTTGAGTAATAATCACGAGGAATCGCTCCCTGATCCTCTGATTCCTCTTCCTTATTTGCTTCTTCTGCAGGGGTTTCGGTAGAGGATGGGGTTTCTGATTCTGCACTCTCATTTTTTTTCAAATGGTCTTGGTCCACCTCAACGCCGTTGTCTTGAGCTGCTGCCAATTTACCAGCCAAATCCTTATCCAAATGAGCAAGATCTCCCGAGGACGCTTCTTTTGGCAATTCTGATAAACCTTGACCAGGTTCGACAGTTTCTGTATTGGCCCCTGCTGCATTGGCTTGCTCTTGAGCTAAGACTGGATTTGCTCCAAATACCACTGTACCAATCACTACAGATGCCGCCCCAACTGCAAATTTTCGAATTCCGTATCGCTGTTTCCGATTTAAATATTTGTAATTCATGTTTGTCCTTTCATTTTTCATAAAATAAAGCGCTTTCTTTTTTCTTTAAAAATTTTTATTGTCTCTTCAAGAGACAAGTTTTACAAGAAAATATCCAACTTAATGAGAGCTTCCAATCCTCTCCCATTTTCTGCTGAGGAATTCTTTAAGCACCCAGCAGCCTTTTTCCTCCTTTCACAAGTGACTTTTCCTTTATTATACAATAAAGTCTTATATTTACATCTGTGTTCCTACAGAATAGATTTTACTTTTAAGAATATTTTAATATTTTAAATTTTCTAAAAGTACTTTCAGGTTTTGGACATAAAAAAGAGAGCTCCTGGGCTCTCTCATTCATCATTTCACATATTTAAAAGGAATCTCACTGCCACAGAGCCAGTTATAAACTTGGTCATTGACAAAAACATTCATGGCTTCGTGAGCATACTCAGGCATGATGCGATAGGCCTTGTCGCAAGTTAGGCGGTTGTAAATCGCAAACTGGGTAATAGGATAGCAAACATCGTCGTCCAAGCCTGTAATCATCTTGACCTCACCTTGAATGCGATGGGCAAGATTTTTCACATCGATATAGGCAAGAGTCGCCATGATTTCCTCCTCTGTTTCATGGAAGGGATCGTGAAACTTGAAATATCGGAAGAGTTCATCATAGGCTTCACTGGTATTGCCAATCTCAAGCACTCGTCTAAAGTCTGACAAGAAGGGATAGATGGCAACTGTTTTCCGAATCCGAGGATTGAGCGCTGCTGCAACCAAAGCTAAAGCCCCTCCTTGTGAGGCACCATAACTA
This sequence comes from Streptococcus sp. 27098_8_51, assembly GCF_041432205.1. GTDB lineage: Bacteria > Bacillota > Bacilli > Lactobacillales > Streptococcaceae > Streptococcus. The sequence continues at coordinate 54,268 of NZ_JAPVZE010000004.1, read as the reverse complement.
GAAAGTCTTTTCTCATCCACCTGAGGTAGACTAGCAACAATTTCAATCAACTGGTAAATATCCAGATAGACATCCTTATAAAAGAGATGTTCCCGACCTTCCACAGCACCACGGATGATATGCCCCTTCACCGTATTTCCTAGTGGAGAGCGCAAGCCGTCTTGCGAATAGCCCGACTGGCCCCGCACATCCATGGAAACAACACCGTAACCAGCCACAGTATAGGCCAGCATGTCGGCCCAGTCCCAGCCACGTCCCATATAGCCATGAAAGTGGAAGATTAACGGAACTTTCTCCTCACTCTTTGGAAGAATGACACGTGCATAAACCTTGCCTTCATTTGTTCCCTCAAAGTTTAGCTCATAGCACTTGACTTGGGGAATATGGAAATCTCTTTCCTCCAACTGGTAGGCTGGAAGAGATGAAACTTTTTTGACCTCTTCATCCCAGAAGGCATCAAAGTCTTCTGGCACCTCATCCCGTCCTAGATAGGTCTTGATTTCTTCTAACAAAGCTGGATGTTTCATAGCATGCTCCTTTTATTTTGTAATCGCTATCATAACTCTAGCATATCTAGGAAGGCAATGCAAGAAAGAAAGATAAATAGAAAGTGATTTTAGATTCTCTTTCCTCAAACCTATCGTCTGAAAGTATTTTTAAAAATAAAAAGAGCGTTTCCGCTCTCTGTGTATCAATAGGTGCTAGCTCCTTTCTCTAGTTTGACGGTTTGGAATTTCTTTTGGTAGGTTACTTTAATCGTCATGTGAGAGTCCTCGTTTCTTTTTGATGACTCTAGTATAAGGCCCAAACCTAAAAGCTAGCTTATAGATTTCTTAGAAAAGGCTTAATCCAGATGTTCTCTTTTTTCTAGGTGGAGAGCAATCATGCGCCATTCTGGATCCTCTTGCCAGTCTTCTATCGAACTAATGTAGCTGGCAACCTTTCTAGCTTCTTCTAAAATCGGAAAATCTTCAATAATATCCGCCACTTGAAACTCTGGTAACCCAGACTGTCTGGTTCCAAAAATCTCACCAGAACCACGCATTTTCAAATCTTCCTCCGCAAGGACAAATCCATTGGTGGTTTCTGTCATGATGCGCATGCGATCTTTCCCAGAATCCGTCTTGGGATTAGCTACGAGAACAGCATAAGACTGCTTGTCCCCCCGACCAACACGACCTCTGAGCTGGTGAAGCTGACTGAGACCGAAGCGGTCGGCATCCATGATAATCATGACGGTTGCATTGGGAACATTGACCCCAACCTCAATAACCGTCGTCGAAACCAGAATATCCGTTTTTTGCTCTTTGAATTCCTGCATGATCTGGTCTTTTTCATCACTCTTCATCTTACCATGTAGAAGAGCTACTTCAGCCTTACCTGCAAAATGAGCCGTCAACTCCTCAGATAAGGCAATGGCATTTTTCAGATCCAGAGCTTCAGATTCTTCAATCAGGGGAGAGATAACATAGGCTTGCGAACCTTTTTGAATTTCTCCCTCTAACCAAGTCAAGACTTGAGCCAGTTGCTCATGCTTAATCCAGCGCGTCACAATAGGCTTCCGCCCTGCTGGCATTTGGTCAATAATGGAAACATCCATATCTCCAAAGGCTGTGATAGCCAGCGTCCGTGGAATGGGCGTCGCCGTCATCATGAGAACGTCAGGATTGTCCCCTTTTTCCCGTAAAATACGCCTTTGGCCCACACCAAAACGATGCTGCTCATCGATGATAATCAAACCAAGACGAGCATAATCAACCCCATCCTGTATCAGAGCGTGTGTTCCGATAATCAAATCAGCCTCACCCTTGGCAATGGTCTCTAAAACTTCTCTTTTTTCTACAGCTTTTAAGGAACCTGTCAAGAGAGCGAGTTTCAAGTCTGGAAAAAGGTTCTGTAAACTCTCAAAGTGTTGCTCCGCAAGGATTTCTGTCGGTACCATGAGAGCTGCCTGATAGCCAGCCGTCACTGCAGCAAACATAGCCAAGCCAGCAACCACCGTCTTTCCGCTCCCCACATCTCCTTGCAGGAGACGATTCATGTGATGGTCGGACTTCATGTCGGTCAAAATCTCCTGCAGACTCTTTTCCTGAGCTTGGGTCAGGGCGAAAGGCAGATTTTCTTTAACGGCTGTCACTTTTTCCTGGGACCAATTCAGAACCAGACCGCTTCCCTGAACTCTATTTTCAGACTTGAGCGTCTGCAATTGCATTTGGAAGTAAAAGAGTTCCTCAAACTTGATCCGGCGAATGGCCTGCTTGTATTCTGCCAAATCCTTAGGAAAATGCATAGCGCGAACAGCCTGGCAACGGGACATGAGTTTGTATTTATCCAGTAAAGACTGGGGAAGATTTTCCTCTATCAAGAGGTCCAATCCCTGATCAAAAGCTGTCTTAATGACCTTAACCAGACTGGCCTGACTGATTCCCTGAGCCAGACGATAAACAGGTTGGAGGTCATCTTCCACCTGAGCCAGAACCTTCATCCCAGTCAGACTGGCCTTGGCACGGTCCCATTTCCCAAAGACAGCAAGAGTTGCACCCAACTCTATCTTATCAGCCAGATAGGGCTGGTTAAAAAAATTCACCGCAAAAACGACCTCTCCCTGCTTGAGGCTAAAACGCAGGCGATTGCGCTTGAAACCATAATACTGGACACTAGCAGGAGTCACTACCTGACCAGACAGAACAGCCTTTTCGCCTTCTTCCAACTCTAGCACCTGCTTGGTCTTGAAATCTTCATAACGGAAAGGAAAGTAGAGCAAGAGGTCTTGCAAGTTTTCAATTCCTAGTTTGGCGTATTTCTCTGCTGACTTTGGTCCCACACCAGGCAAGACATGCAAGGGTTGGTGTAGATTCATGCTCTACTCCTTTCTTTAGTTTAATGATATTCTCTCGGAATGCGGTCACTGAGGAGACAAACCACCTCATAGTTAATGGTTCCACGGTAGGTCGCTACCTGAGTTGCTGTGATTTCCTTGTCACCGTTTGTGCCGATCAGGGTTACTTTTGTTCCTAGTGGGTAAACCTTAGGCAGCCGAATAGTGATTTGGTCCATAGATACTCGTCCGACGATTGGGCAAGCTTGACCATCTACCAAGACAGTGAAATTCTGCATGTCTCGTGTCCAACCATCCGCATAGCCGATTGGCACCGTCGCGATGACTTGCTCGCTATCCGCTTGATAAGTTGCTCCATATCCCATGCAAGCTCCAGCTGAAACTGTCTTGACATGAACCAGAGCAGATTCCAAGGTCAAGGCTGGTGTCAAATCATAAGGCAAGTTCAGAACCTCTCCACTTGGATTGAGACCATACATGGAATCTCCCATACGGACTGCATTGAAAATAGTCTCTGCATGCCAGAGGGTCGTTGCCGAGTTGCTGGCATGAACCAGCTCTGGGACTTCCTTCATACTTGCCAAAATAGCTTTAAATCGTTCTAACTGGGTATTAAAATAGGCATCTGATTCTTCATCTGCAGTAGCAAAGTGGGTAAAAATCCCCTCAACGCGAGCACCGTGTTGTTGGAGCAAGGCTTGAGCCTGCTCAGCCTCGCTGGCTTCTCGAAAACCAATTCGTCCCATCCCTGAGTCAATCTTGAGGTGAACCGTTAAGCCAGATAAATCTGTCTCCCTAGCTAAGAGAGCTTGAATCCACTCCAGTCCAGCCACTGTCAAGGTGATGTCGTATTCTTTAGCTAGGCCAATAGCTTCTAACTCAGATACACCTAGAATGAGGATTTTCTTGCTGAGTCCAGCCTGACGAAGTTCAATAGCTTCATCAATATTGGAAACACAAAATCCATCAACATCATCCTGAATCGCCATCGCAACGGCAACAGCTCCATGACCATAAGCATTGGCCTTGACCACTGCCCACTTGAGCGTTCTTTCAGGGATATGAGCCCCCATTTGCAGAATATTTTGTCGAATAGCTCCCAGATGAATCAGAGCCTTGGTTGGTCTATGTGGACTAGCTTTCATGATTTTCCTCCAAAATGACACTGGCTGTCACAAACTGATCTGTATGGCTGATTGACAGCCAAATTTTTCCTGAAAATGGTGCCTGACTAAAATAGGGAGCTCCTCGTTCATTGTTCAAAACTTCCAAATCCTGAAAGGTCAGCTTGCCAATTCCTGTCCCCATAGCCTTGGAAAAGGCCTCCTTAGCCGACCAGCGGCCTGCCAAGTATTCGATCTGTCTGCGCCCTTTGAGACTGGTAAAACGCTCCATTTCTTTAGGGGTCAGCACGCGCTTAGCAAAGCCCTCACGTCGTGTAACTGCGTTTTCTATCGAAGCCAATTCTTCGATGTCAATTCCGTGTCCAACTATCATACTCATAAAAGGAGCTGAGATTCCCCCAACTCCATCCTTTTCACTTATTTTGTTAAGGTAGTATAAATTTCTTCTACCAAGGCTACTGTATTTTCCCAACCTAGACAAGGGTCAGTTATGGAGTAACCAAAGACCTCTGGTTGATTTTGGCGACCGTCTGCTAGGTAAGATTCGATCATAAAGCCTCGAACCGTCTTTTTAATCTTTTCATTCCAGTCACGATTCAGCAAGGCTTGACGAACAATGCGAATTTGTTCCATATACTGCTTGCCTGAATTGTCATGATTGGTATCGATGATAATGAAAGGATTTTCAAGTCCCATAGTCTCATAGCGATTGATGGCATTTAAGAGGGTTTCATAGTAGAAATTGGGTTCATTTTTACCATATTCGTTCATGGCACCACGAAGGATAACGTGGGCCAAAGGATTTCCTGAAGTTTCCACTTCTTGGCCATGGTAAAGGAAGGTTTGCTTGTTTTGAGCCGCATAGATGGCATTAAACATGACCCCAAGATTTCCAGATGTTGGATTTTTCATCCCAACCGGAGCATCAATCCCAGAGGCTACAAAGCGGTGTTCCTGGTCTTCCACTGAACGAGCCCCTACAGCATGGTAGCTGACCAGATCATCAACCAAAACGAGATTTGACGGATAAAGCATCTCATCAGCTGTCGTCAAGCCCGTCTCCGTAATCACACGGTAGTGTAGCTGACGAACAGCCTGCAAACCATTGATGAGACTAGGCGCTTCGCTGGTATTTGGTTGATGAATCATTCCCTTATAGCCATCTCCATTGGTACGAGGTTTAGCCGTATAGACACGCATCACGATAAAGATTTTATCCGCAACTTTTTTCTGCAAGTCTGCTAAGCGACGAGCATATTCGAGTACTGCTTCTTCATTGTCAGAAGAGCAAGGCCCCATCACCAAAAGGATTCGATCATCCTCACCCGAGATGATAGCTGCTAACTCTCTATCGCGGGCTTCTTTCTTTCGCAAGGCTTCAGGTGACAACTGGGTCGCAGCCTTGATTGCTTCAATATCAATTTCTTGACCTTTTTCGATAAATGCCATCTTACTCTCCTAGCGTTTGGTAAATTTCGCGAACAAGTGCTTCTGTGTTGTCCCATCCTAGACAAGGATCCGTGATAGACTTGCCAAAAACTTCTGGCTCATTTTGACGTCCATCTTCCAGATAGGACTCAATCATAAAACCACGAACGTATTTCTTGATTTTCTCATTCCAGTCACGGTTAATCAAGGTCTGACGAACGATACGGATTTGATCCATGTACTGCTTGCCTGAATTGTCATGATTGGTATCGATGATGATAAATGGATTTTCCAAGCCCATCTTTTCATACTGATCAATGGTATCCATCAAATTGTCATAGTAGTAGTTGGGAATATTTTTCCCGTATTCATTCAAGGCACCGCGAAGAATGGCGTGGGATAATGGATTCCCTGTTGTTTCCACCTCTTTTCCGAGGAAAAGGAAACTCTGTTTATTTTGCGCTGCGTAAATCCCGTTAAACATAACATTGAGATTTCCAGATGTTGGATTTTTAAATCCTGTTGAAAAATCTGCCCCACTCGCTACAAAACGGTGCTGTTGATCCTCTACAGAACGAGCTCCAACAGCCATATAAGAAATCAAATCATCCACCAACGGAAGATTTTCAGGATAAAGCATCTCATCCGCTGTTGTCATACCCGTCTCGGTAATCACGCGGTAGTGGAGCTGGCGAACAGCCTTGATCCCATTAATCAAGCTAGGTGCTTCTGTCGCATTTGGCTGATGAATCAAGCCCTTATAGCCATCTCCATTGGTACGAGGTTTAGCCGTATAGACACGCATGACCATAAAAATACGGTCTTCGACCTCTTCTTGCAAAGCAGATAGACGCTTGGCATACTCGAGAACCGCCTCTTCATTATCAGATGAACATGGTCCAATCACCAAGAGAATACGCTGGTCTTCCCCACGGATGATGGCTTCCAATTCCTGATCACGTTGATTTTTTCTCGCAAGAGCCGCTCCCTCTAATTTAGACAAGGCGCGAACTTCTTCAATGTTAATTTTAGGACTTTTAGCTTTAAATACCATGATTCATCTCCTTATAAAGCAAACGGACACCAAGCAAAAAATGATTTTTACCAGGTATCCGCCTGTATCTTATCTCATATTATTGTCTCTTACCATGACAGTTCTTGAATTTCTTACCTGATCCACATGGGCATTGATCATTTCGTCCGATTTGGCTCAAGTCCAAATCTTCTGGAAGACTTGCCTGCTGCGCTGCGATATTACGAGTCGCAGTTGTACTGATATTGTGTTCAGTTTGCGGACGTTCTTGTTCATGGATTTGTGCTTTCATCATCAAGCGGGTCACATCGAATTCAATCGATCCAATCATGTCGTTAAACATGCGGAAACCTTCTGCTTGATATTCTACAACAGGGTTGTTTTGGGCATATCCACGAAGACCAACAGCATTTCGCAACTGGTCAAGAGCATCAATATGGTCTGTCCACTTGTTGTCTACAACACGTAGAATCAAGACTTTTTGGAATTCTTTCACTGCATCTTCGTCACGAAGCTTAGCAACTTGGCTATCATAGACTTTCAAGGCACGTTGGAAAAGTTCATCTTTGATAGCTTGGTCTGACAGACCTGCAAGATCTGAACGGCTAATTGAATCTTCTGGAAGTAAGTTATACTTAGCAAAGTTCAAGATTGCTTCTAATTTTTCATCTTCCTTAGAACGTGCATGTGCATCCACGATACGTCCAATGGTACGACGAATCATAGCATGGATTTCAGGTGCCAAGTCACGATCTGCAGTAATGACATCATAACGTTGTGCATAGATGATCTCACGTTGTTCACGCATGACGTCATCGTATTGAAGGACTTGTTTACGAGTGTCGTAGTTGTTTCCTTCGACACGTTTTTGAGCTGCTTCAACCTGACGCGTCAACATGCGAGATTCGATAGCTTCGTCAGACATGTTGAGGCGTTCAAAGACACCTTTCAAACGTTCTGAACCGAAACGTTTCATCAAATCATCTTCAAGAGACAAGTAAAATTGTGACTCACCTGGGTCTCCTTGACGTCCTGAACGTCCACGAAGCTGATTATCAATACGGCGACTTTCGTGGCGCTCTGTACCAATGACACAGAGTCCACCAAGTTCACGAACCCCTTCACCAAGCTTAATATCGGTACCACGACCGGCCATGTTGGTAGCGATGGTAACTGCGCCACGTTGACCAGCGTTCATGATGATTTGCGCTTCTCTGTAGTGGTTCTTCGCATTCAAGACTTCGTGAGGAACACCTGCTGCTACCAATTTCTTAGAAATATAATCACTGGTTTCAACGGCAACTGTACCAACCAAGACAGGTTGCCCTTTTTGGTAACGTGCCTTCACATCCTCAATAACAGCCTTGAATTTTGCATCAAGACTTGCATAGAGAAGGTCTGAGTGGTCGATACGTTGGATTGGACGGTTGGTTGGGATTGGAATAACACGAATGTTGTAAATTTCGCGGAATTCTTCTTCTTCTGTTTTACCAGTACCTGTCATCCCTGCCAATTTCTTATACATACGGAAGAGGTTTTGGTAGGTAATAGAAGCTGAAGTCTTAGTCTCATCTTGGATTGGCACACCTTCTTTTGCTTCAATCGCTTGGTGCAAACCATCAGAGTAACGACGACCTTCCATGGTACGACCTGTAAATTGGTCGACGATCAAGATTTCCTGCTCTTCACTAACCACATAGTCGATATCGAGAATCATGATATAGTTGGCACGGAGGGCATTGTCGATAAAGTGAGTAAGAGCTACATTTTCAATGTCGTAGAGATTTTCTAGTTTGAAGTAGCTTTCAGCCTTGTCAATACCAGAGTCTGACAAACCGATCGTCTTAGACTGAACGTCAATGATATAGTCGTCCTTGTCCAAAGATTTCACGAAGTGGTCCGCCATATGGTAGAGTTGGCTTGTTTCAACTGCATTGGCGCCTGAAACGATCAATGGTGTACGAGCTTCGTCAATCAAAATTGAGTCAACCTCATCGACCAAGGCATAGTTGAGTGGACGTTGCACCATGTTTTCTGCACGAACGACCATATTGTCACGAAGGTAGTCGAAACCAATCTCTGAGTTGGTTGAGTAGGTAATATCACAAAGGTAAGCCTCTTTTTTCTCCATTGGAGATTTAGCTGCCAAGTTAATCCCTACTGACAGACCGAGCCATGAGTACAATTCACCCATTTCAGTCGCGTCACGTTCTGTTAGGTATTCGTTGACTGTAACTACGTGAACTCCTTTACCTGCAAGGGCATTGAGGTACACTGGCATGGTCGCTGTCAAGGTCTTCCCTTCACCGGTACGCATCTCTGGAACGTCACCATGGTGAAGAACGATTCCCCCCATGACCTGAACCTTATAAGGGAAAAGCCCAAGGACACGTTTTGCAGCTTCACGAACTACCGCAAAAGCCTCATATAGCAATGAATCAAGCGATTCACCCTTGTTGTATCGTTCTTTAAATTCGTCAGTTTTCGCTTTTAGTTCTTCGTCTGACATTGCAGCCATTTGGCTCTCATAGTTAAGAACCTTATCAGCCATCTTTTCCAGACGACGAAGTTCTCCTTTATCATTTTCAATAATCGTTTTTAAAATATTAGCCATGATTTTCCTTACTTTTTATTCTGAATATTTTAGAATGTTCTTTTAATTTTAGCATATTTACCATTATTTTTCAAGAAAGAATCCTTAATTTACAACGGAAAAGGCCAGCCAAAATTCAGCTTTTTTTGCATAAATCTTCTGCGGCTACCTTTTTGTTTTTTGTTCGAGATGCATGCTTGATGATCCAAGCACAACTTGGACTTAGCTCCTCCTTTTGCCAAGTTTGAAGAATCCTTTCAAACTTATCAGGATCTTCCTTATACAAATCATTTAGATTATTGGCTACACTTTTTTGAATGGACTTGTCTCCATCATCTTTTAGATTGGTCAGAATAGTGGTGAAATCCTCAAAATAATCCAATACCACGGTTTGTTTCTTAGCCCAAGGCAGACGGATACGCATACATTCGCTGGCAAGTCTACGAACGCGCAAATTTTCATCCTGACTCCATTCTAACAGCAAAGCCATTGTATCCTTAGGATAGCGAGCCAGCAAAGGTCTCATAGAAAATTCTCCAGTAAATCGCTTGGTTAGTTCCTTACTAAAGGCCGCGCTCAATTCAAATTCCTTGTCCCCAAATAGCTCTACATATTTTCCGATTGGCCAAAGCCAATATCCTTCTGAGAACATACCTAAACCACCCTCTAGCTCAGGACCCAAAATTTTCTCAAAAACCTTGAGAGAGTCCTCATAAGATAGGGGAAGGCAATCTTTGATACTTTTAGCCAAGAGTTCTTGACGCTGGCTAAACTCCAAATTTTCCAAGTCTTTTTCTAACAAGAGCCTAAACTTTTGTCCATCAAAGGCAACGGATGCCTTTTGCAACCGTCGACTCAAATCACTAGCATAAGTCAAGTCATAATAATCTTTTACTTTTTTAGCCATTTTCAAATCCCTTAATCTTCTTTTTACGGGACTTATTATATCATACAGACAGTCCGTCAACAAAATTATTTTCATATCTCCAACTATTTTAACAAGAAAGAAAAAAGGACTAGAAGCTCGTCTAGTCCACCAATTTTTAATGTTTAATTTCCCAAGAATGCAGGCAATATCCCAAAATACAAAAAGAGATTGATCCAGAAGGCCAAGCAAAAGATGATGCCAAAGATGAGAAGACTGATTTTTTTAATCAGCACGGAGTATAGGATAGATAAAACACCAAAAACCACAAAGAGTTTTTTCATAACGAAATAATATACTGAAACTCCTCCTATTTGCCAATCCCAAGGAAGGAAAAACATGAGGAACCAGAGAAGGCAAATCGTAAGAATATATCTCTTGTAGTGCGCTTCAAGAAAGGCTTTTGTTTTCTCCATAGCAAACCTCCATTTGAGTCACTGTCTCTTCCCTTTTATTATACCAAAAAAACCTGGAAAAAGCTTTCCAGGTTTGAGTTTGAAATCACTAGTCCTACTAGAGAAATTCCTTTATTCACAGGCTGATTCACTTTATTGACTTGATGAAGATGTTCCAAAATCGACCTTAGGAACTGTCTTGGCTTCTTCCGTTTCTTTAAAGGTTTCAGCTTCTTTGAAGTTCATCATATTCGCAAAAAGCACGGTTGGAAAACTTCTCAACTTTTGATTGTACTCAGCTGCAACCTTATTATAGTCCTTGCGTGCTACAAAAATACGATTTTCACTGCCTGAAAGTTCGACCATTAGTTGCTCAACATTTTGATTGCTCTTGAGTTCTGGATAATTCTCCGTCAAGGAAATCAAGCGGGAAAGAGCGGAGCTCAATTCGCCCTGAGCCTTTTGGTTTTCTTCCGAAGTTACTGAGCTACTACCGATTTTAGCTCTAGCATCCGCAATCTTGGTAAAGACTTCGGTTTCATGATTCATTTGTCCTTTAACGGACTCCACCAAGTTACCAATCAAGTCCGAACGACGTTGGAGGGCTGTCGAGACATCAGCCTGAGCCTGCTCCACTTTAGTCTGTTCACCAACCAGACCATTATAGGTCGTCACTGCGGAACAACTTCCCAGAACTAGTAGTCCAAAGAAAATCGCCACTATTGAGAGAATTACTTTATTTTGTTTCATATCAAAACCTTAACACTTTCTTTTATCAACTTTTCTGAGAAAATACTCAGATTTTAAATCAATTTCCCAAACTTTGTTTTTATTTTTAATTAAGGAGTGAACTCTTGCAAAGGAATCACCTTACTGTATGGAGAAATCGGTTTGAGCAATATATAATCACTCACCAGTCATCAGACGAACCACCGCCATCAAAGCCACCGCCGTCCCAGCCTCCAGATGAGTCGGAGCCTGAGTCAGACCAAGAGGAGCCCGAATCAGACCAAGAGGAACCTGAGTCTGATGAGTCACCGCCCCACCAGCCACCGCCAGAATCATCTCCACGTGAACCGCCACCACGACCACCAAATAGAAATCCGATAATCATCACGATGAAGTAAATGAGAACTCCAAATCCGATAACTCCGTCGCTCGAACTGCTTTTTCGGTTCCGTTTTGAAGATCGACTCTCAGCTGTATACTTTTCAATTTCTCTTAGACGACTAGAATTAGTAGCATAGTCGTAACTACTTCTAGAACTTGAAGAAGTCGTACTCGATCCACTATAAAACATGTAGTTGAGATTGTTTGCTATAGAAAGAACTCCATTGCTGTAGTCTCCCTTTTGAAAGTAAGGTCGTGCTGTTTTCAAAAATCTATTGGTCTGATAGTCTGTGATCTTACTGGCCACATTATTACTGGTTTCAATCCGTGATTTTCTATCTTGGACCGCCACCACAATCAAGACACCGTGATTGTCTCCCGAGTAGCCAATCTTCCAAGCCCTAGCTGTTTCATTGGCTACAGTCTCGATTGTTTCTCCATCTAAGCTTTTCACAACGTAAACACCCATCTGGAATTTTTCTGATTTTTGACTATTTACCTTATTCAAACCTCGAATCAGTCTGATTGTCTCATCAGTCAGATAGTGATTGGGATCATAGATCCCGTACTCAGGTTTTTCAGGTGCTGTGAATGCTGACAAGAAGAGAAAGACCATCAGCAACCCAAGCAAGCGAACCAACAAACTATGTTTAAATAATCTGCTTTTTTTCATAATAACCTCCCTGATCAAGGAAAATTGATTTAAGGAATTATAGCATTTTGATTTTTACAAAGAAAGTGCATTTTCATTACAAATAGGTTACAAAAGCTAGGAGAATGATTGAATTTTGATGACAGATTTTCCCTTCGATTGGACAGGATTTTTTCACCTATTTTATAGAAAAAAAGAAGACATACTCGTCTTCTTTTAAGTTATTCTTATTGGAAAATATGCAAGGCTTACTTGCGTTTTCTTGCAATCAAATGAATCGGTGTTCCCTCAAAGACAAAGGCCTTGCGGATTTGATTTTCCAAGAAACGCAGGTAAGAGAAGTGCATGAGTTCTTCTTCGTTGACAAAGATGACAAAGGTTGGTGGCTTGGTTGCTACTTGGGTAGCGTAGAAAATCTTAAGGCGCTTGCCTTTGTCTGTCGGTGTTGGATTGATAGCAATGGCATCCATAATCACATCGTTCAAGACCGCTGATGGAATTCGTGTATTTTGGCTTTCACTGATTTGCTTGATCATCTCAGGCAGTTTGTGGAGACGTTGCTTGGTAAGAGCGGATACAAAGACAATCGGTGCGTAAGGCAGGTATTGGAACTGCTCACGGATATCTTCTTCCCATTTTTTCATGGTGTGGTTGTCTTTCTCAAGGGTATCCCACTTGTTGACCACGATGATCATCCCTTTACCGGCTTCGTGGGCAAAACCTGCGATACGCTTGTCGTACTCACGAATACCTTCTTCGGCATTGAGGACCATCAAGACCACGTCAGAACGGTCAATAGCACGCATGGCACGCATGACAGAGTATTTCTCCGTATTTTCATAGACTTTACCAGACTTACGCATACCAGCTGTATCAATCATGGTGAACTCTTGTCCATCAGCATCTGTAAAATGGGTATCAATGGCATCACGCGTTGTTCCAGCTACTGGACTAGCAATCACGCGGTCTTCTCCCAAAATGGCGTTGATCAAACTTGATTTTCCAACGTTAGGACGACCAATCAAGCTAAATTTTATCACGTCTGGATTTTCTTCTTCAACTTCGTGTGGCAGATTTTCTACAATAGCATCCAGCACATCTCCTGTCCCGATACCGTGGACAGACGAAATTGGCAACGGTTCGCCCAAGCCTAGCGCATAGAAATCAAAAATATCATTTCGCATTTCTGGGTTGTCAACCTTGTTAACCGCAAGGATAACAGGTTTATGGGTCTTATAAAGTTTGCGAGCTACGTACTCGTCCGCATCTGTAATCCCTTCTTTCCCAGAAACTACAAAGACGATGACATCCGCTTCTTCCATAGCGATTTCTGCCTGGTGTTTGATTTGCTCCATGAAGGGAGCATCGACGTCGTCAATCCCTCCAGTATCAATCATACTAAAGGAACGATTGAGCCACTCACCCGTTGCATAGATACGGTCACGTGTCACACCCTCGACATCTTCTACGATTGAGATCCGCTCACCAGCGATCCGATTAAATAGGGTTGATTTCCCAACATTGGGACGTCCCACAATGGCAATAGTTGGTAAGGCCATGTTTTCTCACTTTCTACAATAACTTTTTCTGTTCTAGATTCTTCCGAGTTGAACTAGGTTCGGCTTGACCAAACTGCTCTGCCAAACGTTGACTCCAAGAGGTTGTCGCACGCGCACCAGCATAGTCTGCCTGAACTATGTCATAGTCCAAAATCGCTGCTACTGGCTGTTCTTGGTATTCTTCTTCAAAAACCACTTGGTTCAAAGGCAGTCTTGGTTTGACATCGTGTTGTTGATCTGGCACGCCAAGGGCAATCCCAAAAACAGGGTAGGTATAGTCAGGCAGGTTAAAGAGCACTGCCACTTCTTCTGACTTGTAACGAACCAAACCGATGATAACACCACCATATCCCAGACTCTCCGCTGCAAGCAAGGTATTTTGCCCCGCAAGAGCCGCGTCCACAGACGTGATAAGGAGACCTTCCACTCCTTGAGGTTGGAAAATATCCGTATGAAGGATTGCTCCCTTTTCCGCTCGATTCAAGTCACCGACAAAAAGCAAAAAGGCTGCTGACTGGCGAATGGCTTCCTGGGGAACTAATTCATAAAGAGCATCTTTCTTCTCTTGACTGCGCACAAGAATCACAGAATAGGATTGGAAATTTTTCCAAGATGACGCCATTTGTCCAGCAGTCAAAATCTCGTCCAAGTCCGCTTGAGGAATTTCTTGCTCCTTAAAGCGACGAACTGAAGTATGGGCTTTCATCAGTTTAATGGTTTCTGTCATCGGCGATTTTCTCCTTCTAGTCTTGTCTCCTCAGCTAAATAACGGATTCGTTCCATGACCCGTCTAGCTTCCCAAGTCTCGTCATTTCCATTCTTTCCTTTGGCAAAATGTTTTTCCAAATCTTGGAAATTAAAGTTGGAAGTAAAGAAGGTCGGCAAATCTTCCTGCATGCGGTACTGAAGAATGACTTGAAGAATCTCATCACGCACCCAAGGTGTCGACTGCTCTGCACCAATATCATCCAAGACCAATACTTCTGCTAATTTGATCTCATCCACCAAGGTCTTCACTGATCCTTCACCGATGGCATTTTTCACATCAATGACAAAGCTTGGATAGTGGAGAATCGTCGTTGATGCTCCACGTTTTTCAGATAGGTCATGAGCTAAGGCCGCCATCATGAAACTCTTACCGACACCAAAATCTCCGTAAAGATAGAGACCTTTTCGGATACTAGGGTAAAGGTCAACAAAGGCATAGAGTCTCTCAAAAATCGGTAATCGTCCTAGATCATCCAGGTCAATCTGAGCCAACTTCGCTTTCTTGAGACTGGCTGGTAGATTGATCAATTTGAGACGATTCTTAATTGCAGCCTCTTTTTCTGCCGCGATTAGTTCTGGTGTTTCTTCATAAGACACATCCGCATAACCGTGATTCATAACCAAGATAGGCTTGTAGCCACGCGCTATATAGTCCGCATCCCCACGAAGAAACTTGTCACGTTCTGTGATATATTGGTTGAACTTGGAGATGCTACGATTCAACTCCTCTGGACTGAGGGATTCTTTCTGGATAAAAGCCGCCACATCTGGGTCTTTCATAATCTGCTGGACTAAGTCCTGATACTGAAAACGACTTGTCTGACGTTTGATAACGTCACCCACACTTTCCATCTAGTCTCCTCCTTCTTCTAATCGGGCTAACATTTCTTGTTTTTTACGTTCTAGTTCCAGACGAGTTTCCTCGCTGGTTTGATTTTTATATTCTGGATTGCTCCACTTGGGAACATTTGTCTTAGTCGAGCTAGTTTTCAATTTTTTGTCTTCTTGGCCTTTTTGCTGACGCTCTCGAATCCGAAGCACAGCTTCTTCTGCTGTCCGAATTTTTTGATAAGCATAGTCATTGGCGACCTTCATGGCATATTTCTCATTGACATTGGCCGAATCAACCTTGTTAAAGGTTAGAAGCAAGACGATATTGATGACTTCATCCAACAAGCCTAAAGACGCCATCTGGTGAAGGAGTTCTCTTTCACTTTGGGTGATGTTCCCCTTACGCGTTTGCTTGATTTCGGCTAAAAAGTGCAGGGGAGTTTTATTTTTGGCTTCCCTGATAATGGTCATTTCTTTGGGGCTAAAGTCAGAAGTAGCTGGTTTTTGTGCTATCTTTTCACGCATGCGTTTGACAGAAATAACCTGAGCTACAGCTGTCGCCTTAGCTAATTGATAGGTTTCAAACCAGGTCCATTTTTTTTCATCTGCAATGGCGAACAATTCCAAAACATCCGCCTGCTCGTCTTCAAAACGCAAGCCATCTCGAGCCATCAGACGCTGGAAATGTTCCAAGTCAAAATCATTTTTTAACTTGCTTTTAGACTCGCTTGGTGTCACTTCTTCAGTCAGGGTTGGAAAGACTTGGCTCAAAGAAACAGAGAGTGCTTCTCCCTCACTTGGAGTCTGCTTCATAGCAGAAACAGCTGTATCCCCAATCTTTTTCTCTAATAATCTGCTATAGACAGAATGACTTAGAAATTCTTGACTGGAAAGGGGAGAATGAAGCTGTAATTCATAGACATTCTCCTTCTGATAAAGGGTCAACAGATCGAAGGCAGATAAGACTTTGAAGGATTGGAGCAAGGTCGGCATGCCAAAGTTTAAGTGGTTGAGGATATGGGAAAAGAGGTGTTCCTTTTGCCCACCATCCCAAAAGGTAATGGTATATAGATAGAGGCTCAGTGCCTCCTGACCGATAATCGGGAGGTAGCACTGCACCAGAGAAGAGGTATCTTGCGACACCCGATTATTCTTTAGAAAAGAAAAACGGTCATTTGGCTTCATTTATTTTTCCTTTTTCTTCTTAGAGGACTGGGTGATCTGCTGGAGAAGGCTCTCCAACTCACTCACATCCTTAAAGCTACGGTAAACACTGGCAAAACGAACATAGGTAATCTCATCAAGTTCCGCCAATTCTTCCATGACTAAAGAACCAATGTATTCACTTTGGATCTCATTCTCACTGCGACTACGGAGTTTTTGCTCGATGCGATTGACCACCATGCCAATTTCATCACTTGACACAGGACGCTTCTGGGCTGAGCGGATAATCCCATTAAAGATTTTATCTCTCGAAAACTGCTCACGTGTACCGTCTTTTTTGACGACAACCAGTGTTCTCTCTTCTACTCGTTCATAGGTTGTAAAACGATGCTGACACTCATCGCACTCACGTCTTCGGCGGATGGTATTTCCTTCTTCGGCTTGTCGACTATCAACAACACTAGACTTGGTAGCCCCACATTTTGGACAACGCATGCATTTCCCTCCTTGTCGTTTTCTTTTCATTATACCATTTTTTGAGCAATTCCCAAAACAATTCTTATTTTTACTTGACAAGTTTTTTGTTTTATTGTATTATTTGATTAGAACAACAAAGACAAAGAAAGGAGACTATGATGTCCTGGTCATTTGATAATACAAAACCGATTTATTTACAGATTATGGAAAAAATCAAATTACAGATTGTTTCCCATGAACTGGAACCCAATCAACAGCTCCCAACCGTGAGAGATTTGGCGAGTGAGGCTGGGGTTAATCCCAATACCATTCAGCGCGCCTTGTCTGACCTCGAGCGTGAAGGATTTGTATACAGCAAGCGGACAACTGGTCGATTTGTCACCGAGGATTTGGACCTCATCGTTCAGTCCCGCAAACAACTTTCCGAGGAGAAACTGCAACAATTCGTCTCTTGCATGCTTCAATTTGGCTACAAAAAAGAAGAACTGCCAAATGTATTAAGCGACTATATTAAAGGAGTTTAAAACTATGACACTACTAGCACTTGAAAATGTAACAAAATCATATGGAGCAACCGCGGCACTTGACAATATCTCACTAGAGATCTCAGCCGGAAAGATTGTCGGGCTCCTTGGACCAAACGGATCCGGAAAAACAACCCTAATCAAACTGATCAATGGCCTCCTTCAACCAAATAAAGGACGTGTCCTCATTAACGGACAGGATCCAAGTCCTGCTACCAAGGCGATCGTCTCCTACCTGCCAGACACAACCTACCTCAATGAAGAGATGAAGGTTAAGGATGCTCTAACCTATTTTAAAACCTTCTATCAGGATTTCAATTTCGAAAGAGCCCAACACCTTTTAGCCGATCTCGGTATTGATGAAAACAGTCGCCTCAAGAAACTATCAAAAGGAAACAAGGAAAAGGTCCAACTCATCCTGGTTATGAGTCGTGAAGCCCGCCTCTACGTTCTGGACGAACCAATCGGAGGCGTGGATCCAGCTGCCCGTGATTATATCCTCAATACCATCATCAACAACTATTCCCCAACCTCTACGGTACTGATTTCAACCCACTTGATTTCAGATATTGAACCAATCTTGGATGAGATCATCTTCCTCAAAGACGGAAAAGTCGTCCGCCAAGGAAATGTTGATGATATTCGTTACGAGTCAGGTGAATCAATTGACCAGCTCTTCCGCCAGGAATTTAAAGCCTAAGCAAAGGAGATTATTATGTTTTGGAATCTAGTTCGTTATGAATTTAAAAATGTCAATAAATGGTATCTGGCACTCTACGGTGCTGTACTTGCAATTTCAGTTTTGATTGGAGCTTTTATTAGCAGTCTTAGCCAGAGTTACAATCCTAACAATGCTGCTTATTTCATCTTCTTTTTAGTACTAGTCTTTGGAGGACTCAGCGTCACTCTTTGGATTGCAACAATCTTTTTAATCATCCGAAGATTCAAGGGGAGTGTTTATGACCGCCAAGGGTACTTGACCTTGACCTTGCCTGTCTCTGAGCACCAAATCATCATCGCAAAACTTTTAGGTGGTCTTGTCTGGTCCATCTTAGGCTATATCGTCTTTATCTTAAGTATATTGATTATCATCTTCTTAACACCAATTGAAAAAGACTTCACTGCCCTCTATAACTTCATTTCCCCTTATCTCAGCTACGGCTGGCTGTATGCCCTATCACTATTTGTCGGGTCAATCACATGGATTTTATCCATTTACCTTTCCATCTCTATCGGACAACTCTTTAACGAATATCGAACAGCTATGGGAATTTTAGCCTATATCGTCATTGCCATCGTCATTGGTTATGTTTCTCTCTTCTTAAGAGTTGACAATGACTTTAACGTGATGGCTGGTACAGAAATCTTGCGCGATCTCTTTTTATCAGCTATCTACTATCTCGGTACCTACTACATCTTGAAAAACAAGGTTAATTTGCAATAGTTTAAACGTCAAAAAAAGGATAACATCTCATCACTGAGAGGCTATCCTTTTCTTTATCTCATTTTCTAACTAGATTAAAAAATTGAATAAGTTCCTTTAATAACATCAAGACTCCAATTTTGTTCTAAAAGAGTTTGGATAAAATCTTTTTCTGATTGCGTAAGACTGGTTTTATTCCTGCCACAGCGTTTCTTATTGATTTTATATCGGTTATAGTAATCATAAGCAGAGTGCCCCTCTTTCAGATAGTTGATGACATTGTAGATTGTCTGTTTTGATCTGCCAAGTGAAGTCACAATATCTGAAACTTTTATGTTTTCTTGATAGTAAGCCTCTATCATTACAAGCTCGTTTGTGGTAAGATGAGTATAGGTCATTTATGTTGGTTCCTTTCAGACAAATGTGGTAGTTTATCTGAGCCTAACATAGATGGCTTTTTCTGTCTAGATTAATTTTACAAATTGGGTGTTAAAAAAATTGAATTAGGAATATAAAAAGTTCTAGTATTTGTACTAGAGATCAGACGGGCTTCTTTTTTGCTATGATTTTTAACAAAAAACTCTCGTTTTGCCAATAAAAGATGCTTGAAAGTTGGACAAGAAGGCTCTATAATGAGTTCAGGAAAAGAGGTAGGAAAAGTATGATTAGTGAAACGATTGCTCTGCTAAGGAAAAAGTCAGGTTATTCTCAGGAAAAATTAGCTGAAAAAGTAGGCGTATCTCGTCAGACTCTCAGTAAGTGGGAATTGGGCGACAGTTTACCGGATATTATTTCTTCAAGTCGTTTGGCAGAAATTTTTGATATCAGCTTAGATGAGTTGGTTAATGGGGATGTCTCTCCTTTTGCTACTAAAGCCAAAGAAGGGAAGTATAT
Source organism: Streptococcus sp. 27098_8_51 (assembly GCF_041432205.1). GTDB lineage: Bacteria > Bacillota > Bacilli > Lactobacillales > Streptococcaceae > Streptococcus. The sequence goes on along the minus strand of NZ_JAPVZE010000004.1, from coordinate 34,529 downwards.
TTTTGGAACGGTAACTGTTGGTGAAAAGGGACAAATCGTCATTCCTGCACGAGCGAGAAAAATTTTTAACATCCAAAAAGACGACAGCCTTATGGTTTTAGGTGATGTCAATCAAGGCTTGGCCTTGTTGAAGAGCGATTTTTTTATTCAAGCTTTTGAAGAAATGGGGTTAATGAAATGAAAAAAATTACTGGTTTTGGTCTTAGCTTTGCAGTGTTTATATTTTTCTTGAATTTGATAGGCTGCTATGATTTTGTCATGGTAATGACGCGTAACCAGACTTATTTTGCAGAACATTATAATTCAGCTATTATGGTTTACTTTAGCCATTATCCTGTTGTCTTTGTAATTGTGTGGTTTAGCCATTTGTTAGCTGCTACCTTGAGTCCGATTTTCTATTTTTTCAGAAGAAAATTAGCCCTTACTTTGGCTGGTCTTGCTTTCTGGGGAGATGCTCTGCTGATTCTATTGACCAGTCTTTTTAGGAATCGCATTCAGGTTTTTGGTTGGCAATTTTTCGTTGATTTGGTTGTTTTAGGATTGCTTGGCCTTTATTATCTGTATTTGCGTAAAATATTTCTTAGCACATCAGGAAAAACATCTAGGATTTTAAAATAGTCCTAGGTGTTTTTTGGTTATTTATGTATATTGTCTATAAATACGGCAAGAAAGTGAGAGAAGTGATTTTTTACTAAGAATCTGCTTCTGTCTAGCTTAATTTTACAAATTGGGAAAGTAAAAACCTATAACATACGATTCGAAAAAGCAAGGAACTTAAATTCCTTGCTTTTTAACTCAATATCAAACTAGCTACGATGGGGCTTACAAATACGTAGAGAATACCAGTAATACCGATAGCCAAGCCACCCATGGCTCCTGCTACAGAGCCATATCGGAAGGCTGTTCCTGTTCCAACTGCGTGACCTGTTCCACCAAGGGAAAGACCAACAGCTACTGGATCGTCTATTTTCAACCACTTCAAAAGGGTTGGTCCGATGACACTGGTTAAAATCCCAGTTGCCACAACAACAACCACGGTCACAGTCGTCAAACCTTGCAATTTTTCTGTGATTCCCTCTGCCATGGCTGTCGTCACTGACTTGGGAAAGAGAGAAATGGCTAGGAAAAAGTCCATGCCAAAGATTTTCGCAACTAAGGCCGTAAAACTAGTATTGACGATCACTGCTAGCAGACTACCAAAGAGAATACTTCGAGCATGGTGCTTCATCAGATGAAAACTCTTATAAAGCGGAATCCCTAAAGCCACTGTTGACGGAACAATCAAATTGTTCAGATAAACCCCACCTTGATAGTAGTCTTGGTAAGAAATACCAGTCACCTTTAGAAAAATAATGATAAAAACAGCCGACAAAAGCAAGGGCGTTGTCAAAGGATGGGGAAAACGTCTATAAATCAACATCCCCACTAGATAAGCAAGGATAGACAGGGCAAGTCCAAACAGGGGATTGGAAACAAATTCACTCATTTGGCATCTCCTTTCTCATAATCTCCCTCAAATCGTCTCTTGATGAACTGAACTACCACTGCTATGAGGATAATATTGATGACAGCCGCAAAAAAGACAATCAAGACGATGGGCAAGAGATAGGGAGCAATCACATCAAACTTTTCCATGATTCCCACCGCTGGCGGCAAAAAGAGAATGGTCATATTGGCCAGCAAAAAATTCCCCACCATGTTGACATGTCTGGTTCTCAGCCACTTGAACTGTAAGGCTAGAAAGAGAATAATCAAACCGATAATACTGCCTGGGATAGGCAGATGAAAGAAACTAGAAATTCCCTCACCGATCAATGAAATCACAAAGAGAATCATTAATTGAACATATAATTTCATTCTAAACTCCACGAAATAGACTTCTTGCATACCAGTTTACTCTTTTTTCAGAAAATTTCAAGGAAATATTGCAATTCTTCTCTCTTGCACGGATTAGTTAAAAGTAGTATAATCATTGCATGCGCAATCATCTTGTATTGCAGAAACAGTCACTAATGACTTTGTGATTTTTACTTTGAAAAGAAAGGAGAAAGCAATGACCTACTTAGAAAAATGGTTTGACTACAACCGCCATCAAAAAGAAATGGAAGCCTTGTTGGAAGAAACTATTGCCCAGCAGAGTGAACAAAGGCTGAACTTGAAAGAGTTTTACCTGCTCTACTATTTGGATCTAGCCGATGAAAAATCCTTACGACAGATTGATTTACCCGATAAACTCCATCTCAGTCCGAGCGCTGTTTCTCGAATGGTGGCACGATTAGAAGAGAAAAACTGCGGTTTGCTTAGTCGCAGATGTTGCGATCAGGATAGACGGGCTAGTTTTATCTGCCTGACTGACGAGGGACAAACCACCCTAGCTTACCTGCAAAAAGCCGTCGAAGAAAGACTGGAAACGAGTCTTGATTTCATTTCTTAATCAGATTTTTTAAAAAAGTTGCGTGCGCAATCATTTTTCTTGACATTCCTCTTTTCAAGGAGTACAATAAAGTCAAGATCGAACAAAGGAGTTTTATATGATCGAAATTACTTATCTAGACGCCAGTAAGCAAGAGAGAACCATGACTTTCGAGTCTTACCAAGACTTTGAACGTTCTCAACACGCCTGCCTCATCGGCGTTGCTGATTACTATACTGTCCAAAAATTAACCTACAATGGTCATGATTTGGACTACCATGGGACTTATGGAGATGTTTTCTTCTATCTCATGAAACAAGATTTAAGCCAATATAACTAAAAAAGGAGAAATACAATGGCAAAAGCAATTACAGATGCAACATTTGAACAAGAAACAAAAGACGGTTTGGTCTTGGTAGACTTCTGGGCAACTTGGTGTGGTCCATGTCGTATGCAAGGTCCAATCTTGGATAAATTGTCTGAAGAACTTTCAGAAGATGTTTTGAAAATCGTTAAAATGGACGTTGATGAAAATCCAAACACAGCTCGTGCCTTTGGAATCATGTCTATCCCAACTCTTCTCTTCAAAAAAGACGGCCAAGTGGTAAAACAAGTTGCTGGAGTACATACTGCAGAACAAATCAAGGCCATCGTTGCTGAATTGAGCTAATCACACGAGAGACCAAGTGCTTCATTTGGTCTCTTTTTTCTTGCCCTTTGCCATTTTTCAAAAAATATGCTAGACTGTAGATAGAATATTACGATGTTTGGGACATGCCATCGCTAAAAAAAACCTCTACTTGGTATTTTTTAGCTCCCCTCAAGGGAGCTTTTTGCGTGCTCTGAACATTTTCCACTTTGGAAGGAGTACTATGAAACGTCAATCAGCCTTGGTCGTCTTTAGTGGCGGTCAAGATTCCACAACCTGCCTCTTTTGGGCTAAAGAACACTATGAAACAGTCGAAGCCGTCACCTTTGCCTACGGCCAACGCCATCATCTCGAAATCCAAGTTGCTAGAGAAATCGCTAAGGAACAGGGTATTCGTCATCACATCCTAGATATGTCTCTGCTGGGACAAATCACTGAAAATGCCTTGACCTCTGATCTGGAAATCGAGCAAAAAGAGGGAGAGGTTCCCAATACTTTCGTTGACGGCCGCAACCACCTCTTTCTATCCTTTGCGGCAGTTCTTGCCAAGCAACGTGGGATTAAAGATATCGTGACAGGTGTCTGCGAGACAGACTTCTCAGGCTACCCTGACTGTCGAGATGTCTTTGTAAAATCTCTCAATGTTACTCTCAACCTTGCCATGGATTACGACTTCGTTATCCAAACGCCTCTCATGTGGCTAGACAAGGCTGAAACTTGGGAATTAGCCGACCAACTCGGTGCCTTTGATTATGTTCGTGAAAAGACCTTGACCTGCTACAATGGGATTATCGGAAGTGGCTGTGGGGATTGCCCAGCCTGCCACCTACGTCAGCATGGTTTAGATGTTTATCTCTCACAGAAAGGAGAGGGCTAATGTTTTTTGCACCCAAAGAAATCAAACAGGAAACTGGGGAGTCTCTTGTCTACAATTCTCACAGAACCTTGGTATCAAAAGAATTTACCTTCGACGCTGCCCACCACCTCTTTCACTATGAAGGAAAATGCAAATCCCTGCACGGCCACACTTATCATCTGCAGATTGCTGTCAGTGGATTTTTAGATGAACGGGGCATGACCTACGACTTTGGAGATATCAAAGCTATCTACAAGGACTATTTAGAACCCCATTTGGATCATCGCTATCTCAATGAAACCCTGCCTTATATGAACACGACTGCTGAAAACATGGTTTACTGGATTTTCCAAACCATGAGCCAAGAGTTACCAGATGAGCGTGGTCTACGTATGGAGTACGTTCGCCTCTATGAAACTCCGACTGCCTTTGCAGAGTTTAGACGGGAGTGGTTAGATGACTAGGGAACGTGTCCTCAAACTACCAGTTCTGGAAATTTTTGGCCCAACCTTTCAAGGCGAAGGCCGTGCTATCGGGCAGAAAACCATGTTTGTCCGCACTGCTGGTTGCGACTACCACTGCGACTGGTGCGACTCTGCCTTTACTTGGGATGGTTCTGAAAAACCAACTCGCATGACGGCTGACGAAGTCATTGCTGCCTTAGATAAGCTAGGAAGCTACGACTATGTAACCCTATCTGGCGGAAATCCCGCTATCCTAGCAACCAACATGGCTGAACTCGTCACTAAGCTCAAAGAACGCGGTGTCACTCTGGCAGTTGAGACCCAAGGCTCCCGCTGGCAAAATTGGTTAAAAGACATCGACCAAGTCACTCTGAGCCCCAAACCTCCCTCATCCAAGATGGAAGTCAACTTCGAGACTTTGGACTTTATCGTTTCCCAACTGGATCCAGACAAGGTCACCTTTAAAATCCCTGTCTTTGACGATGCCGATTTGGCCTTTGCCAAAGGGATTCAAGAACGTTACCAACCAGATGTTCTTTTCTTATCAGCAGGAAATCCTGAGCCCAAGGCTACAGGAAATATTGTCCAAGACCAACTGGACCGCCTCAAAGAACTCTGGGAACGTGTCGCTACTGACGATAGCTGGGGCAATGTCCGCGTCCTTCCTCAACTCCATACCCTCCTCTACGACAACCAACGTGGTGTTTAAATTAGAAAGAAAAAAACATGTCACAACAAGAAGAAATGAAAAACCTAAGCCTACTGGGCAACAAAGAAACCAACTACATTTTTGACTATCAACCAGAAGTTCTCGAATCCTTTGACAATCGTCATGTGGAAAATGATTATTTCATCAAATTCAACTGTCCTGAATTTACCTCCCTTTGCCCAATCACTGCTCAGCCAGACTTTGCGACCATTTATATTTCCTACATTCCTGACAAGCTCTGCGTCGAGTCAAAATCCCTCAAACTCTACCTCTTTAGCTATCGAAACCATGGGGATTTTCACGAAAACTGTATCAACACCATCGGGAAAGACTTGGTCAATCTACTAAACCCTCGCTATTTGGAGGTATGGGGAAAATTCACTCCGCGCGGTGGCATCTCAATCGACCCCTACTACAACTACGGTAGACCTGGAAGCAAGTATGAAGGTTTGGCAGAACAACGCCTCTTCCAGCACGACCTTTATCCAGAGAAAATTGACAACCGTTAAACAGATACGAAAAAGCCCTGTTCCTCAAACTGAGGAGCAAGGCTTTTTGAGTTTCAATTATTCTTCTGTTCCAAGGAAATTTTTCGCAACAAGTGCTGCAAGAACGCCACCAACGATTGGGGCAAGGATGAAAATCCATACTTGTTGAAGGGCTGCACCACCTACCAATGCAGCAGGAGCCAAGCTACGAGCTGGATTTACTGAAAGGCCAGTAATGTTCAATCCCACAAGGATCATAGCCATCAAGGACAAGCCGATTACCAAACCAGCGATTGCGCCATTACCCTTGCTTGCTGATGTTACAGTCATGATAACTAGGACAAACAAGAAAGTTGCGATGACTTCAAACAAGAATCCACCAAAGACAGTGACACCGTTTGCCAAGGCATTTTCACCAAGACTAGCAGTTGACATGCCTGAGTTAGACAAGAGGAAGAATACTGCAGCTGACGCAAGGAAAGCTCCAACTACTTGTCCAAGGATATAGTTTACAAGCTCTGAAGATGACAAACGTTTGTTTACAAACATAGCGATCGAAACCGCCGGGTTCAAGTGCGCACCTGAAACAGTTCCGATTGAGAAAGCTGCAACTACGATTGCCAAACCAAAGGCAAAAGCAATTCCAAGGTGTCCAAGGCCATTAAGACCATTTCCAAAAACAACAGCTCCTGTTCCAATGAACACAAGCATAAATGTACCGATTAATTCAGCAACAAATTTTTTCATGATAAATCTCCTTTTTTCAAACTATGTATTAGTCTATCAAAAGAAGGAAAGTGTTTCAAGAAAATTGACTGGAAAGTATTTGAAAATCATGAAACGACTCGCTTATCCTTAGTACTGAAAAGATTGAATGGCTTCTTTCAAGGCATCTTGTAAACTATTTTTCTGGTCAAGTTGGATATAGACTTCCAACAGACAGGATCTGAAGTTGGAAAATTTATAAAAATCTTCCCTCTCTTCTATCGGAAAGTCAATAGTTTTTATCCAAGAAGCTACTTGTTCTTGCCCTAATTTCCCTTGCAAAATGGGTTCATAAAGTACTCTCGCTAAGCGCCAGTCCTCATCATTTGTAAAACGAATGGTAATTCTTTTAAATAATTGACCCAGTACATCAAATACTTCAGAAAATCTGTTACTAGGAAAATCTGGATGACAAACGACTTCCGTCAAGAGATCCGCTCCATGCGCAAAAGCGTGAACCCAACCATACTGACTTGAAAAACCTGTCGTATCCTTTTCTTTTTTAAGGTAATACAAACCTTGAGATAGCATAGCATTTCTTATATCAGCTTTTAAGCCTTTATAGAAAAGAGAGTGCTCGTTACCATCTGCATACAAAAGATTGGCATAAATAAGCGCCCTAAAAGAACGTTTAAGAGTTGAAACTCCTCTACTATCAATCTCTTTGTATAGCCTTTCATTAGAGGAGACCTCTTCTGAGATAAACTGAAACTGCTCAAGGGAAAACAGTTCTTCTTGAATTCCTCTAGCCAAACTCGTAAAAACAAGTTCATCTCGAATTTCTGGAGAGGGATCTCCTAAATGCTCAAGCAACCACTGAATTTCTTCTCGACTATAGCTTGGTTTTTCTTCTGTCACTTTTCTTTGTAATTTTTTACGCATCTCAAGCACCTCTACATTTCTAGTAACTTATCAAAAAGTCATCCGAAGATGACTTTGAAGAGGAATATTTGGAAAAATTGGAAAGGAACATGGCATAGTTAAAGCACTATTTTTTCTTTTTCGGAGTTAAATCTTCAAAAGATGTACTATTTTTACTAATAGTCTCGCTAATGGCTTTTTGTCCCAACCCATTAATTGAGCTATCCATTTGAGCTGCTAAAGTCGTTACAGCAGTTTTATTTGTCATAGCAAGAACCCCTATCTCCTCATCGTACTTATCTACAATACCTTTTCTACCTGATTTTATAGGAGGAGCACAAAATGTTTTGATAGCTGCTCTTTCTAATGTTTTTTTGATTTCTCGCCTGGCTGATTCTGACATAGGTCCAATCAAAGCGTCTATGACTAAATCCACTAGCATTTCTTCTGCCTCCTTTCTAACTCATATAAGTCTTTTCTTTGACTATAACTCTCTTCTAACTCTTTTTCTAAGCGAGAACGCTCTTTTCGGTACTGAGTCTGCAACTCTTCATCTTTTGCCTCTATTTTAGCATACTGCCGAAGATACTCACTACTCGTCTCACTTGAATAAGATTCTAATAACATCAGAAATTGGTGATGCTCCCCATCGTCTCCAGATTTCTGTCTAGCAAAATCATAAGCAACGTTCTCAAACTCCTCATATAGTCTTGTCAACTGAGAACGATTATGATCTAAACTTTCATAGGATTCTTCTATTTTCTTCTTAGCAGTTCTATAGTCATCCTCCAAGGACCAAAGTCCCTCTTCTTGCTTTTTTATTTTCACTTGGATTTCTTCTAGTTTGTCCATTGATTAATATCCCTTGCCAAGCTTTCGTCTCCTTCAACTGCTTGTTCAACACCCTTCTGAATATTCGTTTCCAAATCCGTAAAGGCTTTTACAATCTCAGCTGATTTACTTACTTTTTTATCAAAATGTCTCTGAGTTTCACCCACAATACTATCATAAGTTACCCCAGCTTCTGCATAGACATCCTCTATCTCATCATAAGTTAACTCTGTGACGAACCAAGGAACTTCCTTACTTTTATCGTAGAGTGTTTCAGCATCCGCAACTGCTTTTTTCGCAACTGCCTCAATCTCGCTGTGTCCGTTGCTGACACTCTCTGTCATTGCCGTCGCAACAGCTGTTGCTTGGACGCTGTCCAAGAAAAACATCTCATGGCTACTTATACTACCATCTGATAAAAATTGGGTACTCAACTGCTTTAGAAGTCGATTTTTGACACCTTGTAATTTCTTCAGAGTTTCATAGTTCTTCTTTTCAAGTCCAGTCATCTTCTCTGGACTCTGATTTTCCAAAATATCTTTGATTTGGTTAATTTGATTTTTATCACCCGTAATATCTGGATCAATACTGTGCCCACCGGAATTTTCAAGCAGATAATCTTCCCCCAAGTATACACCTAAAAAAGGTTTTGAGATATTGTTAAGAAAGTCATCTTGAGTCCGGATTCGTACTACTTGACCTGTGAATGTCTTTTGTTTATTGATTATCTTCTCCCTTGCCGAATCCCACGGAGTCAGATAATCTATGATTTTATCTTTAGATTCGATAAGACCTTCTAAATAGAGAGGCGCTGAGTTATATACCACAGTACGCGGAGCGTTATACTCTAAGGCCACCCTCTGAGCGATGTTACCTCCTAAAGAATGTCCAGTTAGAGTAATATTATCCCCATATCTCTGTCGAATCCTTTCATAAAATTTGAAAGCTTCATCATAATGAAAACCGAGCGCCATGGCTATACTACCGACATCTGTAGCGACATCCTTGACTATATCCGCATTAGGATTCGTTCCCGTATAGGCAATAATCACCTCTCCACTGTCCTTATCTAGGAAGGCTGTACCACTCGTCCCAGTAAAGTCATCATGAAAATCATCTAGATACTGGAGGTTAGAGGGGAGAGGTTTACTTCTGTCTACTGCATTAAGAAGTTGTTTTCTATCATCATGTCCAATTTCAGGTTGATTAACTCGCACATTCTCAAATTCGTAAGTCAGATTTGCTGCATCTAGAGTAGCAATACCACTATTCGCTGTATCCTTTTTACTCATACTTCTCTCCTAATTCGATACTCTCTCCTTAAAATAATAGCCATCATTAAAATCAACAGTAACAGAATAATAATAAAAGTCATCTAACCTCAAAGAACTACCAAATCCTAGCACTGTTTCAGCTTGTTGCTGTTTATTAAAATATTGGTTAATCGTTGTGTTTTTAATAATATAATCTATATCAAAAGAACCATTATTTCCATTAAAATGTTTGTTTTTTAATGATAATTTACTTAAAAACTCTTTATCTATACCAAGTTTTTGAAACAAAAAACCATCAAACTTCCATATTCTTTTAGCGGTTTCTTCATCAGAAAAAATAAATTTGTTGTCTATATATTGAACACTTACTACCACTTCATCGCTTTTTGGCGCATCTTCCTTCGCTGGGCTTTTAGCAAGAGTACCCGTTATTGTATGCGATGTTGCATCACCTTTCAGCTTAATTTCTGTAATAGAATCATCAATTCCATCACTTTTCTTTTTGAAATAGACCTGCTCAATCTCAAATCCTTCCGGAAATTGCTTAAACAAATCAAACAAATTCTCGGTTGGATAGACACGACTGACCTCAGAGACTTTGTTCTCAATCCATGCTCGACTATTTTTATTTTCTCCACACCCTGTTAATCCTATCATTATCAATCCTCCTAAAAGTAACATTGTGAGAAATATGCGTTTTTTCATAACCCTCTCCTTACTTATGATATTCAATAAAACAACTAATCATAGTTCCCTTATAGTATACCATAAAAGAAACATTTCCTTGCTATCTTATTAAAATTCGTTAGTCAGATTAGAAGCATCTAAGGTCGGCACATTACTATTTGGCATCTATCTTCTTCATACTCTTACTTTTTCCTGTTATAAGTTCTGAATGAGATATATTTTCTCCGTCAAAAACCACAGGATAACCGTATTCATAGCCAATAGTTGCAGAGTGGTCTGCACTAATAAAAAGGTCTAACGATTCACTTGATTGTATATGGAAGTAATCCTGAATAATTTTACTATTTACATTTTTATAAGTAATAGAAGCATCACCAGTCTCCCAATTATAGTACGTTTTTTTGAGTTCCAATTGAGACAAAATTGCTTTATTTAGTTCTAACTTTTGAAATAAAAACCCATCATAAAACAAATCATCTTTAGAAACTTCTGGATTCAAAAATTCCAATCCTTTTTCAGTGTACACAACACGGCTTTCTAAAAGCACTTTTTCTTCATAAGGATTACCTCGAGCTTCTATTCTTTTAAAATTACCAGTTATTTCTTTTGTTTCTGCATTTCCTACGAGTTCAATCTTCTGATAACGAGAATAGTCCTTCGTCTCATCGTAGGTATCAATACTTCTAATCTCAAACCCTTCCGGAAATTGCTTAAACAAGTCAAAGAGATTTTCAGTTGGATAGACACGACTAACCTCAGAGACTTTGTTCTCAATCCATGCTCGACTGTTCTTATTTTCTCCACATCCTGCCAATCCTATCATTATCAATCCTCCTAAAAGTAATATTGCGAAAAACGCGCGTTTTTTCATAACCTTCTCCTTATTTATGATATTCAACAAAATAGCTAATCATAGTTCCCTTATGGTATACAATAAAAGCAACATTTCCTTGTATCTTATTCAAATTTACAAGTCAGATTCGCTGCATCCAGAGTTGGAATTTCACTGTTAACCGATTCTTTTTCACTCATTCTTTCGCATGCTCCTTATTTATAATCAGGTCAATCAGGATGTTTTAAATGTTAGCAAATTAATTAGAAACACTATTTCTATCATCTATCCAACTTGAAACTATCTCACTCATTCCATCATTTGGGTTATCCTTAAAAGCAATATTAACATTCAATCGATAACCTTTTGTATTATTATAAGATTCCGCTCCACTTATTGATAAAATGTGTTCTCCATTTGAATTAAGGAAATTATTTATTGTAGAGTCATCACTAATATAATAGATTTCAAACACATTGCGATTTGAAAAATATTGAAACTTTTCAAGCTTCATTTGAGATAAAACATCTCTATTCAAACTTAATGTTTGGAATAGAAAACTTTTATAACCCCAAATTTTTTCCGCTACCTCATTGTTAGAAAATATAAATTGACCATCTTTATATTCTACATCAACATGGTCTTTCACTTCTTCTTTATATGGTTCGGTAGATATTTTTATAGTCTCTATCTTTCCTTTTATGGTTTGATTTTCTGCATCTCCATCTAAGGAAACTACTGTTCTGAGCGAATCCTTATAGAATGTTTGAGTAATATTAAACCCTTCCGGAAATTGCTTAAACAAATCAAAGAGATTTTCAGTTGGATAAACACGACTGACCTCAGAGACTTTGTTCTCAATCCATACTCGACTGTTCTTATTTTCTCCACATCCTACCAATCCTATCATAATCAATCCTCCTAAAAGTAACATTGCGAAAAACATGCGTTTTTTCATAACCTTCTCCTTATTTATGATATTCAACAAAATAGCTAATCATAGTTCCCTTATAATATACCATAAAAGCAACATTTCCTTGCATCTTATTCAAATTTATAAGTTAGATTAGAAGCATCTAAAGTTGGAATACCACTACTCACCATTATTCAACTCTCCATTAGACACTGTTTCTCTAAAATAATAACCGTCTTTGTAATCAACAACAACAGAATAATAGTAATAATCATTACTCTGCAAAGAGCTTCCAAATTCTAATACGCCATTTTTAAGACCATCCATTTTAAAAAATTTGTTTATTATTGGATTATTCACACTATAAGATATGTCAAAACCATTAGTTACACTGTTATAACTCTTATTTTCTAATTTAAACTCAGATAAAATACTTTTATTAATCGTTAATTCTTGAAACAGAAAACCTTTAAGTTCCCAAATTTCCCTCGCTCTTTCTTCATCTGAAAAAATAAATTGCTGTTCTATGTAATTAACATCTATAATGTCTGTCTTTTTTTCTAACTTTAAATCTTTTCGAATTAATTTACCAGTTATCGTCTTGAACTGACTATTTCCGGTTAAGTATATTTTTATGCTAACTTTATCATTCATGTATACTTGATAGACCTCAAACCCTTCCGGAAATTGCTTAAACAAGTCAAACAGATTCTCGGTTGGATAGACACGACTGACCTCGGAGACTTTGTTCTCAATCCATTCTCGACTATTTTTATTTTCTCCACACCCTGCCAATCCTATCATTATCAATCCTCCTAAAAGTAACATTGTGAGAAATATGCGTTTTTTCATAACCCTCTCCTTGCTTATGATAATTAATAAAACAACTAATCATATTTCCCTTATAGTATATCATAAAAGGCTGATATGACTGTTTCATCTATGATGTTAAAATCCTGTCTAATTCATTTTAAAACACTGTAATCCTAAAGGTCATGATATAATAGCCAATGAATAACAAGCATTACTTGAAGGAGAAATGTATGAAAAAATCGTTCAGACTTTGTTGCCTAGCTTGTGTGACAACACTAGCCTTAGCCCTTGGTGCTTGCTCATCAAAGCCATCTACTAGTTCTACAAATAATTCAAACAATCAGGCCTCTACCTATCACAAGAAAGATGTAACTGGTCCTGCCGCTTCATTTGACTGGAATGCCAAAGTTGAACCTACCAACTATGAGAGAACCTTTGTTGAAACCAACAGTAGCAGTCAATTTAATAAAACTTTAGATCGCACGAAAGAGGCGGCTGAGAATCTTGAAAAAAAGAAAAAGGAAATTTCGGATCCTAAGGTTCAAACAGCCCTCAAATTAGTGGATGCTGTCTTTGTCAATCAAGAAAATTTTGACCTAGTTGTGAAATCAGCGAGTGCTAGCAATCAAGAAGAGTTATTTGATAAGATTTGGAACGAATATTTAGTCCCTGAGTTAACTAAAATCCGTCCGAATTTTTCAAATGATACCATCTTTGAGTATAAGGGAGAAAAATATCCTCTGAAAATTTATGCACCAATGTTTTTCAAGGTCAACACCAATGCATTAGGAAAAGCAGGTGCCTATACTCTTGAGGACTATAAGGTGGAGGGCGACATGGTTTATTTGAAATTTATATCCCCAGCTGTAGATACTTACCAATATGAAGTCAAAGCATCCTATCACACAGACAATCTCGAATTCTTTCAAGGACTGGTAGAAGAACAACAAAAGGTTCTTGAAACAGACTATGCTAAAGCTCTAAATATTCGATTTGTTTATCAATTAGCTGCGCTTGATTTTAAAGCTGACAACTACGTAGACCTAGAGGGCATGGATTATTTTGATCGAAACTCTCATTACCTCGCCATAAAAGTGGATAATAATGGTGAAGCTAGCCTTGATAATGAAAATCTCGCCAACCTTTTACAAATTAGCATGAAGGCTTCAAACGAGGCCAATAAAGGAAAATTTGAATAAATCTTTAAAGCATAAAAAAATCACCTCAAACAGGTGATTTTTGTGTATTCATCTTGTCATTAAAATGTCTTAAATCCGTCCTTTACTCTCCCAACTCAGCACTATAGGCGATAATCTGGTCAACTGTGTCTGACAAAAATTGGATGGTATCACGGAGTGGTTTGTCTGTTGAGATATCCGCTCCGATGATCATGGCTGACTCAAGCGGTGTCTTACTACCACCTGATTTGAGGAGGTTGAGCCAGTCTTCAGCTCCAGTTTCAGAGTTTTTCAGATGGAGATAGCCAGCAGTCGAGATGACAAGTCCAGCTGAGTAGGTGTAGCTATACAAGCCCATGTAATAGTGAGCTTGGCGCATCCAAGTGAGTGCCGCATCGTCGTCAATCTCAATGGCATCTCCCCAGAAATCTGTCAAGATTTCCTTCATAATACTGTTGAGTTTGCTTGCTCCAAAGGTTTCTCCTTCTTCAATCAATGTATAAACCTTGCGTTGGAAGGCTGCTTCCAAGAGGTGGGTGATGAAATTATGGAAGTAGGTGTCTGTCAAGCGGTGGGCAAGAGCAAAACGTTTTTGACGCGGATCGTCAGACTGGTGTTCCAAGTAATCACTGAGAAGCAATTCATTGAAGGTTGATGGGGCCTCAACATAGTAGGTTGACATGTGGGCGTTGAAGTAACTTTGGTGATTATCTGAAAAGATGAATTGACCAGAATGACCAATTTCATGAATCAAGGTATAGACATCGCTCAAACGGCCTGTCCAGCTCATGAGGACATAAGGGTGCACGCGATACGGATCCGCCGCATACCCACCAGAATCCTTGCCACTATTAGCAGCAAAGTCCACCCAGCGTTCTTCTTGATAGCGCGCAACTTCCTGACAATATTCTTGTCCCAAAGGTTCTACTGACTTCATGACCAAATCATAGGCGTCGTCAATAGTCACTTCAGGATTGAGGGCACTGTCCAAGTCCAATTTCCAGTCAGCAAAGGTCATCTTTTCAAGACCATTGACCTTGGCAACATGCTTGAGGTATCTCTGAGCGACTGGCGCAAAGTCCTTCATGATGAGGTCAATCTGGCGATCAAACATAGCACGGTCCACTTCTTGCTCAGCTAGGAGATAATCAAAGACGGAGTCATAGCCCTTCATATCTGCCAATAGTTTTTCAGACTTAACCTGAGCTAGATAGGCTGCTGCAGCTGTATTCTGGTGCTTACGAAGTCCTTCTGAGAAAGAACGGAAGGATTTTTCACGCACCTCTGCGTCCTCGTGGTTTTGGTAGAAATTTTCATAGGTCACAAAGCTGTTTTTGTAGGTTTTGCCATGGGCTTCAAAGTCAGCCATTTCAAAATCCCCAGCTCGCATCTTGGTGTAAATGTCCTGTGGACTGTAGAAAACTTCACCGAGATTGGTCAAAGCCTTCTCCACATCGGCACCTAGATAGTGGGCTTTTTTGATTTTGGCCTGACGAATGGCTGCCGTCAAGTGAGGTAATTCACCCAAACGGTCCAAGACCTCCTCGTCTGCTGCCACCAAGGCGTCGTCAAAGAAAGTCAAGGCTACACTGGCATCTGTTTCAAATTCCATCCCAGCTTGGGCAATGTTGGCAAAATCTTCATTGCTATAGTCTGTCGTCTGAGGCATAAAGGCATAATTACCAATATGGCTCATCTGGATATAGATTTGCTCCAATTCCGCAAAGGCCTTTTCAAAATCTTCAAAAGTATGAAGATTGCCCTTGTAGTCACGGCTAAATTGGTTGATGTCTTCGCGAGCTTTCTCGATTGCACGCAAGAAATCCTCACGGTCTTGGTATAGGGCTGTTAAATCCCAAAGTTCCTTTTCGGGAAATTCTGAACGGTGTTTTTGTTCCATTTTCTTCCTCTTATTTCTCTAATTCTAATAAAACACTAAGGGCTGATAAAGCATAAAGTGGTGCTGTTTCTGCTCTTAGAATGCGAGGCCCAAGTCCTGCAAGGACAGCTCCTTTGGCTTCAAAACTTTCGATTTCTGCAGGCGAGAGACCACCTTCTGGGCCAAAGATAAAGAGCAATTTAGCTCCTTTTTCAAGACCAGTGACTGCTTGTAAAAGAGCAGCGGCTTCTCCCTCTTTTGCTGATTCTTCATAAGCCACCACAATTGAGTCAAACTGGTCAAACTGAGCTAGAAAATCTGCTTTTTTCTCAAAAAGCTGGATACTTGGGATCAGATTCCGCTTGCTTTGCTCGGCTGCTCCAAGGGCGATTTTTTCTAGTTTCTCAACCTTTTTGCCCAATTTCTTACCATCCCACTTGGCAACGGACCAGTCGGCAGGGAAGGCCCAGATTTGACTGGCTCCGAGCTCGGTTACTTTCTGAGTAATAAACTCCAGCTTGTCTCCCTTGGGAAAGCCAGATGCGATGGTCACTTGGATTGGCAGTTCCACGTTTTCAGCTAATTCTTGGACCAACTCAAACTGACGATTTTCCACATCCAACACGCGCGCCAAGCGCTTGATGCCATCATCAAAGACCAAGGTCACCTCATCATCTTCTTTCAGCCGCATGACCTGAAACATATGCTTGCTGGTTTCCTTGTCCTCAATAGTGACAGGAGAGATTGCACTGCCTTTGACAAAATACTGCTGCATGCTAGCCTCCAATCACACCTGAAATATCCTTGGTTTTCTTAAAGACACAGGCATTCCATTCCCCTTGAATCATGTGGGTTTCAAGGAAAAATCCAGCTGACTCAGCCGACTCGCGCACCATGTCCCACTTGTCCTTGATAATGCCACTCATGATCAGGTAGCCTTCGTCCTTGACCAAACGATAAGCATCCTCTGTCAGATGGATGAGAATATCCGCCAAGATATTGGCCACAATGACATCTGCCTCAATCTCAACTCCCTTAAGCAAATCTCCTGCCGCTACATGGATGTTTTCCATACCAGGGTTGAGCTCAATATTTTCCTGAGCAACACGAACCGCCACATCATCCAGGTCATAGGCGAAGATTTCTTTGGCACCAAGAAGCGAGCTAGCAATAGAAAGGACACCTGATCCAGTCCCCACATCTAGCACCGTTTCGCCACCACGAAGAACCTGCTCCAAGGCAAAGAGGCTCATCTTGGTCGTTGGATGAGTACCCGTACCAAAGGCCATACCAGGATCCAGCTTGATAATCTTTTCTCCCGCAGTCGCCTCATAGTCCGTCCAAGACGGCACTATGGTCAAGTCATGAGTAATGCGAGCTGGTTCATAATATTTCTTCCAGTTGTCTGCCCAGTCTTCCTCAGCCAAGTCAGTCGTGCCCATCTTGACATCTCCTAGATCCATAAAGTCTGTCAATTCTGCCAGACGAGCCTGCAAGTCCGCCTCAACCACAGCTACATCAACCGTATCAGGATAGTAGGCGGTCACTACGATTTCTTCTTGTTGCTCAACCTCTGGGAAAATCTCACCGAAGCGATCCACATTCCCCACATAGTCCATACTGTCTTCGATCGCAACACCTTGCGCCCCCAGCTCAATCAAGAGATTGGAGACCAGCTCCTCTCCCTCACGCTTCACTGTAACTTTTAACTCTTGCCATGTTTCCATAATTAAGATACCAAGCCCGTAAAACACAAAGCCAAAATGAGAAACTCTCTGAAGACGCTTGTGCCTAAGAGAAGTTTATCTTTTTGGAACAGTGTATAGGGCGGGTTCAGTTTAGAAATGTAACCGAACCGTCCTTTCTATTTGTCAATCAATTTTTTCATGTAAACCATATCCATGCCTTCTTTTTCAGGCTCGATATGGGTTTGACGGTAGCCATTTTTCTCATAAAAGGCAACCATGCCCGCATCCTGTAATACCGTACACAAATCCCATTGTTTAATCGTTGGAAATTCTTTTTCCAGCAATCTCAGTCCCTCAGAACCATAACCTTTTCCTTGATACTGGGGTAAAATCGCTGCTGTTCCCAACCAAGCCTTTGTCAACTCTTCATTGGTCTGAACTCGTAAAAATCCAATATTTTCTTCCTTTTCTTTCACAAAGTAGTAATAGCTATTGGGACGCTCAACCAACTTCCACTTGATTCGTTCACGATCCTCAAGATAAGGATCATACTCATCTTGATATTTTTCATAGACAGCCTTAAAGCTAGCTCTTTGAATGGCAATAATAGTTTCTAAATTTTCCGCTCCTGCTCGTTCAATCTGAATCATACTAATACCTCCAAATACACATTCTCTCAACTAGCACTTCTATGCTCTTCCACACGCTGTTTTACTGACCCTTAAATTCTTCAATCACATCTGTATAGTGTTCTTTCATTGCACTATGAATCTGCTGTTTAAAAATACCAAACATAAGATAATAAACAAATAGAACAATTCCTGCTAACAGTATCAATAATAAAAAATATACTGAAAGAGGCAGCACGAGACCTCTATCACTCAGTAAGGGTATAACAAGCATTAATACCCAAATAACAGCCGTAGAAATCCCAGCTACTTTCATACCACTATCTCTCTGCTTCTTTAACTTTAAATATTCCATATAGATAAATGTAGCTTCTTCTCTAGAATATTGTCCAGTTTTTAGTTTGCGTTTAACTTCCTTATTTAACGTCGTTGTTGCAATTGCAAAAATCATTTTATTTCCTCCAAATAATCCCTCACTCTATCCTGCAACTGGGGCACGACCTTATCTGAGCCAAGAAACTCCTCAGTACTCATCAGTTTGTAGCCCTGTCCTTCATCTCCAAATACGATACTGTCAAACTGGTCCTGTGTCAACTGACCAACTAGAAAGACGGATTCCTTCCCCTCAAAAATCATACTGGGATAGACCTTGCTCCAAAGTAGACAATCTTCGGTCAGATTAATTCCCAGTTCTTCATAAACTTCACGCGCCACGCACTCAAAAGGACTTTCATCACCTTCTCGTCCTCCACCTGGCAATTCCCAGGTATTAGGATATGGAATGTTTGATTTATCATCACGTAAGATAGTTAAGAGCTTATCACCACAAAAGAGGGCAATTTTGCAACCTGTAAAATCAGAAATTTCTATTTCCATATCAGACTCCTAATATCTCGGATAAGGATAAAACTCTCCCTCTTCCAAGCCGACTTTTCCCTCTTCAAAGACTTCTTGGTTCCATTCCATGACGAATTCTTCTGCTTCTGGGTCTTCCAAAAAGTCCATGAGCGCATCCAGCCCAACCTCGGCAGTATCTTTGAGGAAAAGTGCAAAATAAGCTAAAAATTCACGAGAAAATCCTTTTTTAGGCAGGTAAGGGATGACCGTCAAATAGTCTTCTGCAGTAACCGTTGACTTGGCAGGATTGTAGAAAAGAACCGCTTCCTCAAAGAGGATATCGTCTGACGAAACTTCTCCGTCCTCATCCAGCATCTCTACACCAGCAGCGTTTTGCGCTTCTAGTAAAAAACTCACTTCTACCGCGTGATTGCGCTTGTCCCAACTAATCTCAAAGTCAAAGGGAAAGTTCTTGTCCAACTCCTCCTCTAAAACATCTAAAAATCCGTATGTTGCCATTTTGTCCTCTTTCTATGCGACTCTTAAATCGCCCCGATTGCTCGGAAATATGCTAAAATAGATACTACCATCTTACCACATATACATCAGAAAATCCATGTTAGAAAGGACTGCTATGCCAGACAATCTCGCGCTTCGCATGCGCCCAAAAACCATCAACCAGGTCATCGGCCAGGAGCATCTGGTCGGACCTGGAAAAATTATCCGTCGCATGGTGGAAGCCAATCGTCTGTCCTCCATGATTCTCTACGGACCTCCAGGTATTGGCAAGACCAGTATTGCCTCTGCCATCGCTGGAACGACCAAGTATGCCTTTCGGACCTTTAATGCGACAGTGGATAGTAAAAAGCGACTACAAGAAATCGCCGAAGAAGCTAAATTTTCAGGTGGTCTCGTCCTATTATTAGACGAAATTCATCGACTTGACAAAACCAAGCAAGATTTTCTACTTCCCCTCTTGGAAAGTGGTCTGGTCATCATGATTGGCGCTACGACTGAAAATCCTTTCTTTTCTGTCACTCCAGCCATTCGTAGCCGTGTTCAGATTTTTGAATTGGAACCCTTGTCCAATCAAGATATTAAACAAGCCCTGCAAATTGCCATCAGCGACCCTGAAAGGGGATTTGACTTCCCAGTTGAGCTAGATGAGGATGCGCTGGATTTCATCTCAACCTCTACAAATGGAGACCTGCGTTCTGCTTTTAATTCGCTAGATTTGGCTGTTCTCTCTACTCCCGAAAATGACAAGGGCATCCGCCACATCACGCTGGATATCATGGAAAACAGCCTCCAACGAAGCTATATTACTATGGACAAGGATGGGGACGGTCACTATGATGTCCTCTCAGCCCTACAAAAATCCATCCGTGGCTCGGATGTCGATGCCAGTCTCCACTATGCTGCCCGCTTGATTGAAGCTGGGGATCTTCCTAGTCTCGCTCGTCGCTTGACTGTTATCGCTTATGAAGATATCGGCTTGGCCAATCCTGAAGCCCAGATCCATACTGTAACTGCTCTAGACGCTGCCCAAAAAATTGGGTTCCCAGAAGCTCGCATCCTCATTGCAAATGTGGTGATTGATTTGGCCCTCTCTCCAAAATCCAACTCAGCCTACGTCGCGATGGACAAGGCTCTTGCTGATCTCATAACATCAGGGCATTTGCCTATCCCTCGACACTTGCGTGATGGCCACTACAGTGGAAGCAAGGAACTTGGGAATGCGCAAAACTATCTCTATCCACACAACTATCCTGGAAACTGGGTCAAGCAAGACTATCTGCCAGAAAAAATCAAAGACCAGCACTACTTCACTCCGGAAGATACTGGCAAATACGAACGTGCCTTAGCTCAACGCAAGGAAACCATTGATAAATTACGGGACTTGTGAAATCCTTTTCAAATAATTGCATTTTCCTCTTGATTTTTTTTGAAAAAGTGGTATCATATAAACATAGAAACGCTGTGGTGTACGACTTCACACTTAAGTGTTGACCGACTATTTTTTGTATTATTAGGGAAACAAAAGTCTTCTAACAGCATGTAGGCCGTCTCACACGGAAACAGCTTCAGTTAGAGCGAGTTGCCCACCTGCTTAATTGCGCGGGTTCAATACAAACCGTGAAGTTTCGGCACCAATACAGCTTTTTCTTTGCCTCCTTAGCTCAGTTGGTAGAGCAGTAGACTCTTAATCTATGGGTCGCAGGTTCGAGCCCTGCAGGGGGCATCTAAATCAACAGGAAAAAGCCTTGATTTATAAGGCTTTTTTGCTTGTCTATAACTGATTTGCCCCATCATTTGCCCCACATTTTTTTATGAGCAATCTTTCCAAACATCTCTAATTTGATTAAATTCTTCAAAAATTTTCTCCTCTAAAGTGTGTCCATATACTTCTACTAACATTGAAATATCTCTATGCCCTAGAATTTTTGCAATAACTCCAAGGTCAAAACCTTTGTGCCAGAGGTAGCTTCCATAGGTATGACGTGCTCCTTTTGTCGTGATAATTGGATAAATATCTAATTCATTTAAAAGAACACTCAAAGCTTTATTGACACTTGCAATATCTGGTACCAAGTGAATATAGCCATAATGCTGAAAAATCATTTTATACCTATTCTTGATTCCTAGCTCTTTATTAGCTTTCTCTTGTTCAATTTTTAGGACTTGTAATATCTTAATACATTCTTCGTCTATCGGTACCATCCGAATAGACGTTTTGTTTTTTGGAGGGACAAATTTATGAGAAAGGGTATTAAACCTCCTATATGTTTTTAGCAGTCCTCTGTCAAAGTCAACTTCATTCCAAGTTAACGCTATTAACTCTCCGAACCTCATGCCTGTTTTTAGTAGAAAATAGACGATATAAGGAACAATTGAACGTTGGTAATCAAATTTTCTCTTTACTGCTAAAAGTAAATCCAGATAGTCCTTTTCTGTATGTAAATATTTCTCTTCTATCATCTGTTGTTCTTTGGATGAAAATAACTCGACATGTTGTGTAAAATCATCTATTAGAACTTTGTCTGCAATTGCCATTTGGATGCACTGATGAATCCCAGTATTCAATCTGCCAAGAAAATTTCTACCAACTGTTTGCCCATACTTATTCATAATTCTTTGGTATTCACTCGCACGAATTTGAGTGACTTTTTTATTTCCAAATAATCTTTCAATTGTGTTTTTACGGAGAAGATATTTTTTCTTTGTCTCTTCCGACCTACTACTCGGTATAATTTTTAGTTCAAGCCATTCTTGATATAGATCGACAAGAGAAATATCTCTAGAAATTCTTTTTCCTAAACGAAGTTCTTGCAGAATCGGTTCAGCTTCTGACTCTGCAAGTTTTTTTGTTTTAAAACCGCTATTATGAACAACAGTTTTTCCTTCATTACGAATTTCATAGGTCCATAAATTACTATCTCCTCGCTTTCGGTAACGAACACTTGCCATATTACGCCACCTCTGTTCCTAAAATCTCATTTACAACACTTTTTGGAACAACCATCAAACGTTTGCGATTATAAAATGTATAGCCTCGTGATACAAGTAATTCTCTTGCCTGATGAATGATATCATTCGCTGTATGAGGGCGATAGCCCATTTCAATTAATTCTTTGTTACTAATTAAATTATTATCCATAGTTATCCTCCTTATTGATTTTCTAAATTCAGAAACTCACCTACAAGTAATTGTAATTCTGTATTTAATTTAGGGAGATTCTGTATTAATACTTCTTTTAATTCTTCCGCAAATTGGTTTGTTTCTTCTCTCAATAGTTTGCGGACTCTTGTTTTTTTCTTTTTGATGCTGTCTGATTTTAAATTTGGAAAAGCCAATGATAACAGTTCAGGATTGTTGAGAAAGATAATTGTAAATGCTCTTTGCTCCACTCGAATATGTTCTAGCTTATAAAATCCGAAATTATCAAGTCGATTCATAATATCTTGGACCATCTCCTCACCAATCGCTTTGGTTCTAAGTTGGAACTCCAGTCTCCACCAAAACGGATTTACAGCAAAATCTAGCTTCTCTTCGCGCTTATGAGCAATGATTTCTTTATTCTTATCATATAACCTAACTTGTACATTACTACCGCTAGAACCCCAATATTTCGTCTCTAATTCACCCCCTCGACCATAGAAGACCTTATGGGTAACACCACCTTTAATATGTTGCAAATTAACGATTTCAGGATTGTTGAAAATGTCAAATGCCAAATCAAAACGAGACAAACGTACTGTCAATGAATTCAATCTAGCAAAGTACATTAATTGCCTCCATACTTTCATTCCATCAAATTCTTTTAAAGTATTAGGATTGAAATCAATTCGAATCAATTGTTCACCTCCATAAGTGGATAATTGAAAAAATATAATATTGATAGAATCATACTCATTAAAAACTTTAGCTAAAGTAAAGACATCATCTCGAACATTATCATATATTTCAAATGAATCAACTCTTGTACTTATTGCCTGTTTCAGATTTTTGAAAATCCGTCTTAGGGAATCAGTATCTGTATCCCAGATAACCGTTAGTCTATCAATACTGACATCTAACCTCTGTACTAATTCTCCTATTTCACATCGTTCTTGAATGCTTCTTAAATCTTGTATAGAAACCAACAAAATTGTCCCCCTTTCTTTTAGATTTTTTAGGACTCAGAAACACCGTCAAATCAACGTTTGCTCGTTCCGTCGTTCTTTG
Organism: Streptococcus sp. 27098_8_51; assembly: GCF_041432205.1. Lineage (GTDB taxonomy): Bacteria > Bacillota > Bacilli > Lactobacillales > Streptococcaceae > Streptococcus. The sequence goes on along the minus strand of NZ_JAPVZE010000004.1, from coordinate 11,037 downwards.
GGCGTTGCCCTAAGTGTACCTTTTTGCTGGCTGTTAGAATAGCCAGCTTTTGCTTGGCTAGAAATTGTCTGGACGGCAGTCTGCAGGACTTCGCCTGACTTCCCGTCAGGCTCGTCCCTTGTCCTTGTCCACACAATTTCTAGCTCCAAGGCTTCGAATAGTCATAAGTCATAGTCTCGTCCTCAACTTCCTCCCCACTCACCAATCCTAAACTTACGAGCTATTTTTGTATTATTTATAACTTATTTATAAGTTATAAATATATTTTATAAAAAATATTTTAATTAGTCAACTAAAAACTTGATTTGTAAGTTTATAGGTGATAAAATAAGTTAAAAATAAAAATAGGAGTTTCCCATGACCTTTATTATTCAAAATTTTGGACCCAATTTGGCACGACTACGCATAGAAAAAGGAGTAAGCCAAACTCAACTAGCTGAAGATTTAGGAATCGGTAAACAGTCCATCTCTGATTACGAAAAACAAAAAAGCTATCCTACCTTTGCAAATTTGGATAAGATAGCAGAATATTTTAATGCAACTCCAACCCAACTCTTTGGAACGAGTAAAGAGATTGAGTTAGAAAAGAGTGTTCTTGAATCTAATGAATACTCTGATAAAGTAAGTGAAATCTTAAAAGCTGTCAAATATATCGAGCATTTCCTACATACTGATGGACAGTACTTAGAGGATTTACTTTACCTAACAAGAGGCAACCAACTATACACAGAAGATGGAAAAGAGTTGTATATCGACCCAACTTCTCAGAAAAGAACACTTCATACCCAATATGAACCTGGTTTTATTGAAGCAAGAGAAAAATCTCCACTAGAACTCTTAATTGAAAATAAGGAGCTATTAGATTAAATAAAAAAAGCGAGTTTTAGGCTCGCTTTTCTATTGTATAATCTTATTCTTCAGTTCTTCCAGTTACTTGAAGCAGGTTCACTGTTTCAATATTGTTGAAGACAAAATTAATTGAATTATCCTCTCCAATCTCAATACGATCTATAAAAGACACTAAAGATAGTTGATTTAATTCATCACTTTCAGAATTAGGAACTATCTCAGAAACGAAAATTTATCCCCTTGATAACCAGATTTATTAATTTTTTAAAATATGCTTACTTTTTAAATACCATTTTAACTTCAGCACCATTACCTTGATCATCATAATTATTTAGTAACAATTGTCCCTTGTTATTTTCAAGTATTTTCATAACAATTGAAAGCCCTAATCCATGTATATTATTATCATACATTTTCGTTGATACATATTTTTCTCTTAGATCATAAAGAATATCATTATTAAATCCATCACCTTGATCCCTGACCACAATAGTATAATCATCTATATCATCATAAAAACCGATAAATATCGTAGAACCCACTGAAGAGTTCTCAATTGCATTATTTACTAAATTTTGTATCGCAATAGCAATTGAATTTTTATCTAATTTAATGTTACTTTCATCAGACGAAAGAATTGACAAGCTAAAACCCTTAAGTTTACAAATACTAGTCACAATTTTTATCCAATCGTCTAAAACTTCTTTTGATACAACTTCCTTTGGAGCTTCCATCAAATCAGAAAATTCATTTAGTTTTTTTAAAAAAGATTCCAATCTCTCCACACCATTTAAAGCATCTTCTGCTCTTTCAAGAACATTTTCTTGATCTTCTTTTAATAATTCTATATTCCCCTTAATTAGAGTAATCGGAGTCCTCACATCATGAGTAATCGATTGAATCATTTCTTTTTGTGTCATCTGCATATTCCATTGTTTTTCTAATGATGCCTTTAAGCTCCTTGCCATACTATCTATAGAATCTAACACTCCTGAAATTTCTGTATAATCAGAATACTCTCTTTCAAATTCTAATTGTAATTTTTCAATATTTTCATTAGCCTTGGATATCTTTCTAATTTCACTCCTTAATTTCCTTGTCAAATTACTTATTAAATAAATAAACCCAATTAGCCATAAACAAAACATGCTTGTAAAATACACCAATTCAAAATTTCCAATTATTTTGTATACATTTGGATTGGTAGGTATAGCACTAATTTTATATTTTATGATCAAATCTTTATTACCATTTTTAAAAGCCTTAAATACATCTGAACCTATTATGTGTTCCTTTGAAGATTTTCCTTTTTGCAATGCCTCACTTATTTTTTGATTATAGCGTTCATCAATCGTATTTTCTATAATTTCTCCATTATCTCTTAATTGATATTCATAAAAAAATGGTATTTTATCAATTTCCCAATTCTCTTTTTGAAACTCATATTTTACTGTATCAGAATGCCTTTCAGCATAATTTGCAGGATATACTACCCCAGTGTTAATTAAGACGTTTAGAGGCATATAGGAAAATAAACTCATAAATAGTACAAAAAACAATTCTAAAATTGCAAATTTACTAATTAAATAGGTTAAACTTTTTTTAGTTCCCATTGATAACCTACTCCCCAAATAGTTTTAACTGGATCTATATGAAATCCAGCAAATTTTTCTCTTATTTTTTTTATTCTTTCTGTAATAGAAGTTGAACTATCACCTTCAGCATCATATCCATAAATTGTTGTATAAATCTTTTCTTTAGTAAAAACCTGGTTTCTATTTTTTAAAAGTAATTCGCATATTTTATATTCACTTTTGGTAAGAGTAATTTCATCTTTCTTGAAATATATTTTTTTAGACAATAAGTCACAAGAAATTGGATAATCAATTATTCTACTGTGCTTATCTCTATTTTCTCTTCTAATATGTGCTGCAACCCTCGCCCTTATTTCAGATACAGAAAATGGCTTTGTAACATAATCATCTGCACCTAAGGCAAATCCCTCTATCTTGTCCTTTTCAAAACTTTTAGCCGTCAACAAGATAATCGGTGCATCTATCAATTCTCTATATCGTGATAAAAACTCAAATCCATCTATTTTATCCATCATGACATCAAGAATAATCAAATTATATTTAACCAGCTGTTCAGGAACAATTTTTTCAGCTGAATCACAAAGGTCAACATTATATTCTTTTTTAAAAGTCAACTCTAAAAGTCGTAATAGATCTTTATCATCATCTATGATTAATAAGTTCATTCTACTCCTCCATTTTATTAATACCATCCCATCTATTATACCAAATATTAAATACGCCTATAAACAATACAGTAATGATTACTGATAATGCTAAAAACATCAAAATAACATGACTTGTAACTTCATGACTTGTATAAGCAAAAATAAGTTTTATCGGCCAAACAAAAGGTAATAAATACCAAATATTACCGCCTAATTCTGTGGTACCTAACAAAATACCTGATAATGTTAAAAAAATTCCGATTAGTATACTGCCAGAAAAACCTAATTTCAAACTTAAAAATTGATAAACAGGAATCATTGGCATCAGCATAATTGTACCAATCAAAAAGCATAAAACTGTACTTATATAATTAAACTCAACTTTTCCAAACCCGACTAATATCATTACCAAGATAGATATAAATTCAATTATAAATAGTAATATAGAGATATAAATAGATTTAGAAAAGAATATTTTTTTCCTACTAATCCCAGTCCTTAAATCATTTGCAAAATTCCCAGCTACCTTATCAACCTCATATATCATTGGTATATAAAAACACATTGAAAAATTTGCTAAAATTATATATGCGCAAAAGAACACTCCCATTTCTTTCCCTATTAATCCTTTTGAATTCATCGAATAAATACCATAAATCAAAGAAAATAGGATTGGGCATAAAAAAGTCATTAGTCTTACTGGTGTCCTTCTACTTCTAAGCCAGTATGACGATATCATATTATGCACTTCATTTACTCCTTTTGTTGTTAATTAAAAGACTTAATGTTAATACGACTACATAGACCGCAATACTTAAAAGCAATCCTAAGTATGTTGCATCCATATTCATTAGTTTAGAGCCAGTCTCAAGAAAAGTCCCATTTGGATGTACTCCAACAACTGGACTAAGCATTCGCAAGTTATATGACCATGGAAATAAAATCCAATTTTTTGTTACTGCAATCACAGCCGATGGGAATGTCAACACAAAATTCAACAATATAAGAACAGCTTTCTTTTTTGTAAGTCCATATATCAAAAAAGATAAAGCAACGATCGGTAAACTTCCAATAAAAAGACAAATAGTAGCTATAATTAATTGACTTAGCGATATTTTTTCACCTAGAAAAAATGTCGCAACAGTAAATATTAATATTGTTGATATTAGTAGAATAATAAATAATTCAGCTACAATAATAATATTTTTTGCCAATTCTATTTTTGTAAAACTTAGATTTTTGCTTTTTTGTAAAACAATATGCTCGCTCTTTTCTTTAACATTTATATTCACAACTAGTAAGCTCAAAACTATTGGGAGAATTAAAAGTGGATACCAATTAAAAGAAGTTGCCAATATGTAACTTTTTCCTTCTGGGCTTTCCCCCATCAAACTAATCATAGCTATATTAAATAAAACAAAAATTATAGGCACAATAATTCCTAACTTTAAGTTAGCAGATCTTTTTTCTTTCATTAACTCTGTTTTAATATAACTAATCATTATTTTTCACATCCTTTTTTATCATTTCTAAAAACAATTTTTCCAAATCCATCTCATCAGAATTATTAGCTTCATAAATGAGATGCCCATTATTAATAATCCCTATCTTATCTGCTATCTGTTGAATCTCACTCAGAATATGACTTGAAATAATGACTGTAATCCCTTTTTTAGAAAACTCTTTTATCAATTCTCTTAACTCTTGAATTCCCAAAGGATCTAGTCCATTAGTTGGTTCATCAAGTATCAATAATTCTGGATTATTTATTAGTGTCATTGCAATTCCAAGTCTTTGTTTCATCCCCAATGAAAAATTTCTTACCAATTTTTTATTTGTGTCTTCTAACCCAACTGTTTTTAACACATAATCAATTCTTCTTTTATCAATATTTAATAATACTGTTAAAACTTCTAAGTTTTCGTATGCTGTTAAATTTGGATAGATGGCAGGATGCTCTATGATAGCTCCAACTTTTTTTAAATCTTGTGTACACATGCTTTTTCCTTCAAAAAAAATATCCCCTGATGTACAATTCATAACTTTAGTAATTACTTTTAATAGCGTTGATTTCCCAGCACCATTCGGTCCTAATAGTCCATATATCTTTCCTTTCTCTACTTTAATTGATATATTTTCAAGTACCATTTGTTTTTTGATTTTCTTTGTTAAATTTCTTGTTTCAAGCATAATTTCCATATAATGTTCCTCCGTTTCTTATGTAATCAATTCTAATACTAAAAAATAACCAAATCATAATTACTCTATTTTTTTGTAAAACAAAAAGCATATATAAATTTTAAAAAGGAGTAAGCAACTCTTCTGTTCACTTACTCCCCCATACTTTTATCTAAAATCATCAAATGTGAGTCATTCGTTATTTTTGCCCCACTTTTGCCCCATTTTTAAATCCTGACATTGAAAACACCTAAAAGTATTTCTCTAAAATCAGCTATATTTCAACATTTTTATTTATTTTCAATATGAAAAGTTCTTACAAATCCATGTAGGGGGCATCTAAATACAACAGGAAAAAGCCTTGTAAATCAAGGCTTTTTTTGCTTGTCTATAACTGATTTACCCCATCATTTGTCCCACATTTTAAATCTATCTTTTCTTTTTGAATCAAATTACATCTTAACAAATAGTGTAAAGCCAGTTACTTTTGCTTTGATTCCATACAATATTTTCATGTAGAGAAGACAAATTTTATCTTCTCTTTTTATTTTCAAAATAATAAAAACTGATTTTCTTTTCATAAATCAGACTGAAACTTCCAAATTTTCCATTTTGTTTATTGACATTTCCTCTAAAAAGGTGTATAATATTTTTATTATCAAACTATACTATACTATATAGGGGGTATTGAAATGAAATTTTCTAATCGTTTACTGCTATTCCTTGCAGGAGTTGTTTTTGTCCTTTTAGGACTTTTCCTATTTACAAACCCAGTAGCTAATCTTGTTGCTTACAGCTGGTGGATTGCATTTGGTTTACTGGTTTCTTCTATAGCAGCTATTTTAGGCTATTTCTCTGTACCAAAAGAGCTTCGCTCACCAGCTCATCTTTTCCAAGGGATTGTTAATCTTCTCTTAGCTCTTTACCTCGTTGCCTATGGCTTTGTGACGCTGCCAGTTGTCATTCCAACTATTTTAGGAATTTGGTTAATTGTAGAAGCCATTATAGCTTTCTTTAAAGGCAATCGTCTGGGATTGATTTTCCCTATTATTGGCAACCATATCATGTGGATAGCGTTGCTTGCATTTTTACTAGGTCTAGTGATTTTGTTCAATCCAGTAGCTACAAGTGTCTTTGTCGTTTATGTCGTTGCCTTTGCATTTTTAATTGTTGGTTTCACCTATATCCTTGATGCCTTTCGTAAATAATCTAGCTGCCATTTTGGGCATATTAAAAAAGCTGGGAAGTTACATTCTCAGCTTTTTATTTGCCTTCTTAGATCAGTTGGTAGAGCAGTAGACTCTTAATCTATGGGTCGCAGGTTCGAGCCCTGCAGGGGGCACATCTAAATCAACAGAAATAAGCCTTGAAACCAAGGCTTTTTTTAACGTCTAATAGCTTTTTGTAGAAAAGTATTTAAAAATAAAAGAGAAGAGAATCTCTCACTCTCTTCTCAGTATATCTTATTAAATTTAGTTTTTCTTAATCTACCTGATTTTCCTTTGCAACGACAAATTCTTTAACCAGTCGATAGATAACAGCAAATACGGGGGTAAAGAATATCATTCCAAGTAGTCCGAAAAGATTCCCTCCGATACTAGCAGCCGCAAGCGTGAAAAGGGCTGGTAAGCCAATAGATTGACCCACAACTTTGGGATAGATAAGATTTCCCTCAATCAGTTGTATGATTTGATATAGAAGAAGAGAAAGTAAGGCTTGAGTAGGACTCACTGTGAAGATAAAAATCGCTCCCACAACACAAGCAATCATAGGCCCTACATAAGGAATGAACGATAGCACTCCTGCAAAGATACCTGTCATTACCCCATAAGGTAGGCCAAATAGGCTATAGCCAACCGCTATCATAACTCCTATTATAACCGCTTCAATCAGCTGACTCATCAAAAATTGGTCATAAGTCTCTAGTGCTACTTGTCCAACGTAAGTCAACTTTATCACCACCTTCTCTGGAAGTAAAACTTTTAGAAGTCGACTCGTCATCTCAGCCAAATGTTCCTTACTAGATAAAAATAAAAAGGTGAAGACTATAATCAAAAAGGCATTCATCAAACTTGAAAAAATATTGCCGATATTACTAGTCAGACCTGATAAAAAACCTATCAAAGCTTGGCTAATAGAACTAGATTGTCCCTGTATGCCTGATACGATAGTTGACAACATGTCTTTGGTTACAAATTCCGAGCTGCCTAGCAATTTCCCAAGTTGAGTAAGGACTGTTGAAAGGACTGTTCCCAGCTGACTAATAGTCTGGGCTAGGGTTGGCAGCACCAAAACCAAAAGAGCAATCACGATTAAGATAAGAGCTAGGAAAACAAGTACCATGGCAATCGGACGACGCAACTCTGCCTTTACCTTCAATTTAACTAAGTACTGTTCAATTTTTTTCATAGGAACATTAAGCACAAAAGCAATAACAGCACCATAAATCAAGGTTGATATTACATCAAAGAGAGAGATTGCTCCTGATATAAAGCTCGATGCATTCAGAATTACAAGAGCAACCAGCCCTATAAAAAGGATTAACGGAGTATATTTTTTAACTAAGTTCATAAATTCTCCTTAATAAACATGTTTAGATACGACTATACTATTTGGTTTTTCAAACTCTCGATCAAGGTAGGCTTGGTAAGTTCCTGGAGCGATAAATCCTTTGGGTGAGAGGATATCGGTGCCAGCCTGACCGACTATGGTATCAGCCAAGAGCACACAGTTTGTAGATAAGACAAAGTAGGATTTAAACTTAGATTTGATAAATTTATAAAGTTCCCCATCTGTCTCGTGTCTGATTTTATAAGCGTAGGTGTAGTCTTCCTTACCATCACCTGTCATGATTTTATCTGCACTTGGCTCCCATGGAATTGTCAGTTGTTTCAATTCAGCCAACTTTTTCTGAACTGCTTTTTCCATTTCAGGCGTCAAATATATCCCATAACCAAAAAGCGTTTTTTGACTCTCACGTTTACATAGGTCAATGTACTTGTCACGATCACAGAAATATAAGACACCATCTCCTACCATGCCAAATAAGGTCTCAGAAGACGGATCATAGTTGCCATAAGAAATAACACGGCCTTGATAGCAGATATCCACATGACCAATTGCCGAAAACAGAGAGGTCTCAGCTGTATGAACAAAAATTTCAAGCTCCGCTGTCTTACCAGACTTCACCATTCCAAGATGGATATCTTCTTCCTCATCAGCATTTTCCAGCATAAATTTGTTAATTTTTGCTAAAGTTCTTGCAGGGATGAGAGCGGCTAGGACAATAGGTAAGCTAATTCTAATGCGACGTTTGAGATGGTTTTTCCCAATTTCCTCCTCAAACAAGAAACCGTCACGGATATTGGACACACCATAAAGGAAAAAATAAGCCCCTAATACAAAGAGTTGAAAGACAGAATTTCCTGTAGAGGACAAAAGACTAGTCCCACCAAGAAAAACTAGTACGAGTCCATCTAGTAAGAGACGAAAACGAGGTCGAATTTTGTTTTTGCGGTAGAGAACATAGGTGACAAGGTTGATAGTAGCATGAAAAATCTGATAAACTCCAATCACAAGAGCCAAAATATAAATCGGCACATCCGTCGCAAAATTGGAGCCAAGCAAATATCCCAGCACTAACAATTTAACCAGTGCAACTCCCAAGGTGTCCGTTGACTGACTTTTTTTGAAAATACGTAATACTAAATCTAAGACCGTTGCTATCCAAGCTAAAAACAGAACCAGTCGAATAACCGTTACTGGCAACCAAGTCCCCGTAACCATCAAGATAAGACCTAGCAGAACAAATAAGAAACCCTGAGCAAGTAATTTCCTACCTGTCAGACCTAAAGATAGAATTTTTTCCATATAAAAACCTTTCAACAATAAAAATTAAACACTCCGATTAAACTGACTAGTAAATAGCCAACACTACAAACAGCCTGTGCCAGCAACATATGGTGACTAGAAATGACTGTAGTAATGTCACCATCTTGTCTTATGCACTTCTAAAAATTGTTTTATTGATTCGAAAACAAAGCTAATAAAAATTAACTAAACTTGAGAGATAAGTACAATTGAGACGAAAAAATGTATAACCAATTCAACTTGTTAAGGTAAGAAAGCATTATTTCCAATCTATTAATTATTCATCTATTACTTATTATGACACAATATTCCCTATAGTTCAACTTTTTACTTGTTTTTATATTACACGGACTAAAAAGTTTTCAACAGTTGATTGCATGTGTTTTAATAAGTTTTAACCTTTCTTGGTTAGATAAAAAAAGAACCATACAGTTTAGAATCTGTATGGTTTTTGCCCCACTTTTGTCCCATTTTTAAATCATGACATTGAAAATACCTAAAATCACTTATATTTCAATATTTTTAATTGCTCTCAATATGAAAGTCCTTTCCAAATCCCTGTAGGGGGCATCTAAATACAACAGGAAAAAGCCTTGATTTACAAGGCATTTTTGTGTAGTCTTAGCACTAAAAAACGATAGAAAAAACACCCCTTCTGAACTGCACCCCAAAAGTTAGACAGAAAAAACCTAACTTTTGTGGCGCAGTTCATTCGCGTCACATGAAGTTATTTAAGCATATCCTTTTCTCTCATTGCCATTTTCTGTTATAATAAACTATACTTCTAAAATAGAAAGGACTTAAGATGACAACTCTTATTAAACATAAACGTGTAGAATTTTCAGAACTTTTTATGACTTAGTTTTTGTTTTTGCAATTTCAAAAGTAACTACTTTAATTCACCATCTTCATAACGGTATTTTGACTTGGAATTCTTTCCTTGATTTTCTCATTGCTACTTTGATTCTCATCGATTCCTGGATGATTCAAACCGATTATACCAATCGCTATGGAAAGAACTCTTTATTTAACATGGTAATCATGTTTATCAAAATGGGACTTTTACTCTTTATATCCAATATGATTGGACCTGATTGGCAACAATATTTTCATTATCTCTGTTGGGCTATTGGTACATTAACCCTTACCTTATTTTTTCAATATTTGGTTGAATTTTTTAGAAAATCAACCGATGATGTTAATCGGGAAAGTATCAAAGGTTTTCTATGGATAACAGGTCTAGGAAGTTTAGGAGTCTATCTAGCAGCTCTTCTTCCTATTTACCTTAGAGTCTATATCTTATTTGCTAGTATTCTGCTAACATTTATTATGCCAAGTATCTTGCTTAATAAAGATAAGCATTACCAGGTAAATCTCCCCCATTTAATCGAGCGCATCTCCCTTCTTGTCATTATTATGTTTGGAGAGATGATTACGGAGCTAGCTAACTTCTTTACAATCGAGAATTTCTCGATTTATTCGGTTCTTTATTTCATTATTATGATTTCTCTGTTCTTGTTTTATTTTGGTCAATTCGACCATGCTATTGATGAAAAATCTAATCAAAAGTGGCTATTTCTAATTTACAGTCACTATCCTATTTTCATTGGACTTATGATGATGACTGTATCGATGGGATTTCTTCAGAATCCTGAAGCTAATCGTCTCTTTGCAACCAGCTTCTCTTATATCGGATTTGGCCTCTTTCAAGCTGCTGTCCTAGTAAATGGGCCCCATAACAAACACTATCTTCGCTATTCGAAAAGTTACTACTGTGTCCAAGCTACACTCTATCTGGCTGCCTTGATTCTCTCTTTAATCTTTGCTTCTAATCCTATAATAGTAGTAAGTATTACAACCATTTTAGCTCTAGCTATAGCTATTCATTCTATTTATTT